>JBBECJ010000384.1:0-1981 GCA_040881885.1 Thermomicrobiales bacterium
CCGTTATCATGCCGGAGGACGTTCGCGAGTCCCGCGATGGCGTGGTCCCGGATCAGGCGCCGGTGGTGTGATGACGAGGATTCTGGTCTTTTCCGATATCCACGCAAACCTGGTCGCGCTCGAAGCCGTGCTGGAAGCAGCCGGCGAGGTCAGCGCCGTCTGGAACCTCGGCGACGTTGTCGGCTACGGTCCGAAGCCGCGCGAGTGCGTCGAGCGGGTGATTGGGTTGAACCCGACCGCGTCGTTGATCGGCAACCACGACTGGGCCGCGATCGGCCGGCTCGCGCTTGATGAGTTCAACCCCGTCGCGCGATTCGCGACCTACTGGACCACCGCCCACCTTGGCGCCGAACACATGCGCTACCTCGAGGGGCTCCCGAATCGGGTGATCGAAGACGACTGGATGCTGGTGCACGGCAGCCCACGCCATCCAGTCTGGGAATACGTCTACACCGCCCGCGTCGCGCACCAGAACTTCGAGTTCTTTGACGCCCAGGTTTGCTTCCTCGGCCACACGCACATCCAGCTCTACATTTCCGAGGAGATGGCCGAGCGTGGAGTTCCGCCAATCCATCCGAGCGACGGTGACATCCTCGACATGGGGACGACTCGTTACATCGTCAACCCCGGCTCGGTCGGCCAGCCGCGCGACAACGATCCGATGGCGGCCTTCGCAATCTACGAACCCGATCTGCGCCGTGTGACGTTCCGTCGGGTCGTCTACGACATCGCCAGAACGCAGGCGCAGATGGAAGAGGCGGGCCTTCCGCGCCCACTCATCACCAGGTTGTCGCTGGGAGTATGATTACGCGCTGTTCGGGCGGACGGTCCGCTTGCGGACCCGCCGATCTGGAGCGAAGAACACGTGCCTTACCGTCGCATACTGGTTCCGATCCACGGTAACGATGGCGATTTCAGGGCCCTTGAATTGGCTGGTATGCTCGCTGCCAAGCGAGGCGCCGAAGTCACTCTCGTCTATGTCGTTGAGGTCAAGCAATCGCTGCCTCTGGACGCGGACATGCCGGAGGCAGTCGCGGTCGGGGAATCGGCCCTTGAGCGCGCGGAGCGTTACTCACGCACGAGCGCTGAGTTCAGGCTTCAGAAGTTGACGCCCGAGCTGCTGCAGGCCCGCTCCGCGGGAGCCGCGATCGTCGATGAAGCAATCGAGCGAGATGTCGACATCATCGTGATGGCATCACGGAACCGGCAGCATTTTGGCAGAGTGACCGTCGGTGACACCGTCCCGTACATCCTCAAGAACGCTCCGTGTGAGGTGCTGCTCGAACGCTCAGGTTTCGACTAACGACGAGCGCCACCCCGGCGAACACAGATTGGAACGAGCGTGAATGTCGTCATCGTCGGCTGCGGACGAGTTGGTGCAAGGATCGCCACAACGCTCGATCAGGCCGGACACCGCGTCAGCGTCGTTGATCTCAATTCGGCTGCTTTCAGGCGCTTGCCGCAGGACTTTGCCGGAAAAGCCATCGTCGGTACCGGTATCGACGAGGATGTCCTCAAAACAGCGGACATCGAGGACGCCGACGCGTTCTTCGCCGTCACCAACGGCGACAACACAAACATCATGTCATCGCAGATTGCCCAGACAGTTTTCGAAGTCCAGAACGTCGTCGCGAGGATCTACGATCCGGTGCGCGAAGACACCTACCGCCGGATGGGCATTCATACGGTCTGCCCGACAACGACGATCGCGTCTCTAATGCTCAGCGCCATTCAGGGCTCATCCTGACACGCGCAAGAAAGGCTCCGTGGCCATGTACATCATCGTCGTTGGCGGCGGCAAAGTCGGCTACTACCTCACCAAGACGCTCGTCCATGAGGGCTACGAGGTGCTGCTGATCGAGAAGAATCCAGCCAAGTGCGAGACCTACACCGAGCGCTTTGGCGCGGTCGTCATGAACGGCGACGTCGCCGAAGCGTCGACGCTGGCGGCGGCCCGCGCCGGCCGGGCCGCCGGCATGAT
>JBBECJ010000385.1:0-12472 GCA_040881885.1 Thermomicrobiales bacterium
CCAGGACCGACCCCCGGCGCAGCGCGCCGGGGGTCTTGCCGTATCCGTTGGCAGACTTCGATCACTTACGCACGTCGGGAAACAGATTGAGTTGCGTTGCCTGAAGCGCGTCGCGCAGCGCAGCGAGATCCGTCCGGGGTGACACGATCGGAAATGTGTGGTCGAAGTCAAAGCCGTCGGGATACAGTGGCCTGAATCGTTCGGCCATGTCACGAAGGCGTTTGAGCAGATAGGCCTTGTCCTCGTTCTGGTCGTAGTCTGAGAGTCGAGCAATCAGGCCATCGCTGCGTTGATACACCTGGATCCGCTCTCCCACTCGTTCGTTTCCGATCGCGTGGGAGAGTCGTCGGTTCGACTCGCTCTTGTGCGTCTGCTCGGTGACCGTTTCCCATCGGCTGAGCTCTTCGGGCTGGAGCTGCCCGGTGCTGATCTGTTCGGCAAGGTCAAGGTAATAATCGCGGACCGAGCCGAATTGCTCGGGTTGCAGCAATCGTGCGACCGCGTCACGGACAAACCGTCGCAGGAACAGCTCCTCGCGCCGGCTGCGCAAGCTGCTTCCCTTGAGAATCACCCTGCCGTCATATTCGAGCAGCGCATAGTTCTTGAGCTTAAGCGAAAGCATTCCCTTGTAGCGCCCGTCGTGCGCGAGGCGGATACCGGCTCCGAGTGACTCCGTGACAGTCTCGATGAGAGCTTGTTCATCGTCTACGTTCGCGAGGTGGTCAGGCGGCTGAAAGAACACTCCGTCGGTGTCGATTTCGATCGGTTGGGCTCCGCGTTTCTCGAGCTCATCGACGATCCGCAGCACGATGTCCTGTCCCCGCAACGTGACCCGACGTGCCGCGTCGTAATCGTTGAAGTACGCGCGGCCGTATCCGAGATAGCCGTAAAACGAGTTAATCAGTACCTTGAAGCTTGCTTGTATGCCGTTCCAGCGCGCGCGTTCGATGCCTGTCGAACGTTGCTCCGAGCGCTTTGCGTGGAGGCGCTGATCGGTCAGTGTCCGCAACATCGGCAGGAACGTCTGGAGTGTGTCCGAGGCCGGAGCGATTTGCTCGGCGAGCATGATCGACGGGTAAAGGCTCTCGACATCACACTTGACAACCGGCGCGAATCGCCCGACGGCGCGAATCTCGCTGTAGCCGCCGGGGTATTCTTGTGGCGGCGAGGGCATCGGGATGCTGTGGCTCGCGGCGAGATAGGCGCGCACGAAAAGGTCGTTGATCTTTTCGCCAGGTCCGCCTGTTGCGCTCGACTGCAGACCGCGCGGAAGGATACGTGTCTGGTACAGCTCGGTTGGCAGGGTCAGCTCGCTCAGTGCGTTGACATCGAGGACGTCGTCGACTGCGTATCGGATCAACTCATCGCGGTTGTCGCGCCAGGTTTCGGAGATGCGAGCGCCTTCAACGAATATGCGTTCCGAGCGCCCGAGGCCGAGCGCGGCGATTGCGGGCTTCAGTCCGTAGGAATCGAGCAGGCCGGCCGTGTCGTAGCGTTGAATCTGCTGATAGGTGTCGATGAAGTGCCGTCCGTAGACGTACGCGGCCCGGAACGGAATCGTTCTGGGGCCAGCCTTGAAGCGTTGCTCGTTGGCGACGCGCACCGCTGAGCCGTCGCGTCCCCAGAGGAGCAGCGCGTTGGACCGGCGTGCCCGTTCGACGAGAAACGGGAGGTCGAAGTTGAAGAGGTTGTGACCTTCGATGATATCTGGGTTCTGAGCATGAATCCAGGCGCTTAGCGCGTCGATCATCTCCCGCTCCGAGAGCTGGTCGCCGCGCAGCACGAGCGGATCACGGCCGTTGATCGACGCGGTGACGATGATAATGCGCGCCTCGGCGACGGTCGGATCGAGGCCGAGTGTCTCGATGTCAATCTGGGCGCGTTGGAGCTCATCGAACAGCATGTTGCGGAAGCAGCCCTGACCGGAGTCGATCAGATATTGCTCAACTGGCGACCCGAAGGCGACAAGCGGCGCGTTCGCGTCGCGTAGCGCCCGGTGCGCTGTGAACCAGCTTGACCAGCCGCTGAAGCGAACACGGACTGATAACGCGGCGTTCCCGTTCAGGCGCTCGATGTCTTCGACGCCGTCGCGCAGGCTGTCAGCGAAATCCGGGGTCGTCACCAGCCACGGGCTGAACGCAGCCTGCGATTGCTCAATTCCGGAATTGACGCGCCGGAAAATGCGCACATTCCTGTCTCCAGAACGCTCGATTGCGACGATACCTGGCAGCGCGTCAGCGCCAAACAGGCGATTGTGATCCTGATCTACGAAACTGGTCATTTCCCGCAATGTGTGACCCTAATGAAGCGATCGTCGTGACTGGAATTCACAGCGGAAGGCGTTAGCGAACCGCGAAAGTTCATCTCTCGTTACCATCGTACTATTGTTCGGCAAATCGCTGGTTCCTATGATCAGAGTACGCAGCGTGGTGGGCATCCACATGAGCTGTATGTGCGTTCGTGCGCTTACGATCACAGATCGTGGGGAGAGGTTCATGCGACGGAACGGCCGGCTGCTAATTATCGTGGGCGTGGTGATGGGACTCGCGGCAGTGCTGCTTGCCCTGTTCGCGCTCACTGGCGGAGATGACGACGACCCTGAGGTTGCGGACGATGAAGGTCCAACATCCCAAGAAATCACGATCGTGCAGGCCAGCCGAGCGATCGAACCGCACGTCACGTTGACTGCGGATGACCTCGAAGAGGTTGTCATCCGGGATTCAGACCTCGCGGACCCGGCTGACCATCCACGGCGAATCAACGACGTCATCGGGTTCGCCTACAGCGAGGCACTTGTCGAGGGACAGCCTGTCCTGCGCTCGGGCCTTGAGGTTTCGGGCATCGCCGAGGAGCTCGTTGCGGGCACACGGGCGATTTCTATCATTGTGGACCGGAACAACCTCGTAGCCGGTCTGGTCCGCCAGGACGACAGCATCGATCTCATATACGAGATCAACGCTGCATTGCTGCGAGTGACGCCGACGACACCGCTCGAGCTATCGGACGAACTGTCGTTGAACACCGAGGTGGTCATCCCGCCGTTCGGTCAAGAGCCCGATCCAGCCCCGTATCCATATCCGGGCGAGGCCGGCTCACGATTTGTGCTCTTGGACGAGCAGGGCGGCAATCCGATCGCGAAGACGGTGCTGCAGAACATCCGAGTCCTGCGGGTTATCACGCCTAGTTCGTCCAGCGCTTCCGGTCAGGGCGAGAGCGAAGACTCAGAGAGCTTCCTCGTCCTGGAGGTGACGCCCGATCAGGCCGAACTCCTGCACATGATGACGACGGTCGGGACCTATCAGGTTGTGCTACGTGGAGTCGACGACGAAGAGCAGGTTGCGACGATGGGCGCCAACATGGAGCTGCTTATTACCGAATACGATCTGCCGGTGCCGAAGACGGTTCGCCTTCCGCTGGCAGGAGCGCAGTAATCGTGGCCGGAACGATCCGCGTCATCATCGTCGACGATGTCCAGGAGAGCCGAGACAACGTCGAGCGATTGTTGAAATTTGAGCCGGACATCGAGATCATCGGGACAGCATCCCGAGGACAGGAAGCCATCGATCTCGCGCTGTCCAAGCTGCCCGACATTGTCCTGATGGACGTGAACATGCCGGACATGGACGGAATCACCGCCACCCGGATGATTATGTCGCAGATGCCGGGTGTGGGCGTGATCATGATGTCGGTGCTCAATGAGCCAGATGTCCTGCGCAGGTCAATGACCGCAGGCGCTCGAGAGTTCCTGGTGAAGCCGTTCAGCATCGACGAGCTGCTCGGTGGTATCCGAACGGTTCACGCAAACGCGCCAAAGATTCAAATGCATTCGGTGGTGACGCAGGAAGCCGGCGCTCCGATAGCGGCTCCTGTTCGGCAGTCGGGGAAAGGCGTTGTGATCTGTGTGGCGGGCGTCAAAGGTGGCGCGGGCCGCTCGACCGTTGCCGCGAACCTTGCGATCGCGATCCGCCAGCAAAGCCAGCGACGCGTGGCGCTGGTTGACGCTAACATCTCGTTTGGCGACATCGGAGTCATGATGAACGTCAGCGACACGAAGACGATGCTTGACGCAGTTCCGTATGCGCGGCAAGTGGACAGTGAGCTGATCAACAACATCATGGTGGACCACGGAAGCGGCGTCCAGGTGTTGCTGGCTCCGCCGTCGCCGCAAGAGGCCGAGGTAGTCTCGGCCGATCTGGTCAAGAGTCTCGTCCAGGTGATGACAGGGATGTTTGATGTCATCATCGTTGACACTCGTCCGAGCTTTGATGAACTGAATCTGGCCGTCTTCGACGCCGCTGACCTGCTGTTGCTGGTGGTGACGATGGATATGACGGCGATCAAGGACGCGCGTCAGTTTCTCGAAGTAACGGAGCTGCTCGGCTACCCGGAAGAGCGGCTGCGACTGGTGCTGAATCGGTCGAACACCTATTCGGGGATTCCGGCTACGGAGATCGGAGAGAGTCTTCGGAGACCGTTGTGGGCTCGAATACCGGACGAGCCAGGTCCGGTGCTTCGCAGCGTCAACGAGGGTGTGCCGATCGTCTCAACCTCCAGCGACAGCAAGGTCGCCGAGGAACTGAATCGAATGGCCCGCGAGATCCTTGCGTACGTCAATCCGGACGCAACGACAGCCGCCGTCGATCCGCGTAGTCCGCGCTCGGGTCTGGTTCGCAAGCTGCTTGGCGGACGCAGCACGCAGTAACAGGGAATGGCGTCAGGGTTTCCCTGACCGCTTGAGGAGGTACCAGCATGTCTCTACTCAGAAGGATCGGTACCAACGGGACGCCAGACGGATCTGGGGAGGCGTCATTCGATGGGCACGACAACGGGACTGACCCGCAAGCGACTGGTTCGATCGGGTCTCGAACGATTGGCAGTCCCGGCCAAGCCGGCACCGCCAGCCTGGCCAGACCATCGCTTGGAGCGCAGCCGTCTGGCGGGAATGGGGGCTTACGCCGGCCATCCCTGAGCCAGGGTAGCGGTCAGCGAATGGATTCGTTCAACGATCTGAAGAGCCGGGTCCAGAATCGGCTGATCGCTGAGCTTGATCCACGGATGGACCTGTCCAACGCGGATGAAGTTCGCCGGACCGTCGAGGAGACGTTCACGTCGGTGCTGGAGTCTGAGTCGATCGTCCTGACACGGGTCGAGCGGCTGCGGCTGTTTGAAGCGATCGCGGCAGAGATCCTCGGCTACGGTCCGATCGAGCCGCTGCTCAATGATGACTCCGTCTCGGAAGTGATGGTTAACGGCCCGAAACAGGTCTACGTAGAGCGCAACGGGCGGCTTGAGATGACCGATGTCCAGTTTCAGGACGACGACCACGTCATGCGCGTGATCGATCGGATCGTCAGCCCGCTCGGCCGGCGTATCGACGAGAGTTCACCGATGGTTGACGCACGACTCCCGGATGGTTCGCGTATCAACGCGATCATCCCGCCGATTTCGCTGGTCGGTCCAGTCCTGACGATTCGTAAGTTCGCGCGCGACCCGCTGACAACGGATGACATGATCAGGTTCGGTACGATGTCACCGGAAATGGTGATGTTCCTTGAGGCGTGCGTAAAGGCTCGGCTCAACATCGTCGTTTCGGGCGGCACTGGTTCGGGTAAGACCACAACGCTCAACATTTTGTCGTCGTTCATTCCGGACGACGAGCGAATCGTCACGATCGAGAACGCGGCGGAGCTCCAGCTTCGGCAGGAACACGTCGTGACACTTGAGTCGCGGCCGGCCAATATCGAGGGCCGCGGCGAGGTCGCGATTCGAGACCTGGTCATCAACGCTCTGCGTATGCGCCCCGAGCGCATCGTGGTTGGTGAGTGCCGTGGCGGCGAGGCGCTGGACATGCTCCAGGCGATGAACACCGGCCACGACGGATCAATGACGACGGCGCACTCGAACAGCCCGCGTGACACGTTGGCGCGTCTCGAGACGATGGTCCTGATGGCGGGCGTCGATCTGCCGGTGCGGGCCATTCGTGAACAGATCGCGGCGGCGGTCGATTGCATCGTGCATCAGTCACGTATGAAGGATGGAAGCCGCCGGATTACGGCGGTGACCGAGGTTCAAGGCATGGAGGGCGACGTAATCGTCCTCCAGGATATCTTCACATTCGAGCAGACCGGTGTCGAGAGCGGCAAGATCGTGGGTCGGATCAAGGCGACCGGCATTCGTCCTAAGTTCGTCAGCCAGCTTGAACAGTACAACGTATTCCTGCCCCCGAACATCTTCGGCGTGCACGAGCGCTTGTTCGGATAACACGCGCGACATGAACCAGGACTGAGGTAACAGATGGAGTCATCACAGATACTCACGATCGCAGCCGCGCTCTTCGTCTTCTTGTCGGTTGGGCTGGTCTACTTTGGCGTGAATTCGGCGCGGGCGCGGGCGTCGACTCCGGAAATGGAAGATCGCCTCGACCGCTACGGTCACGTCATCGATGTCGCGAGCTCCGACGGAGGAAGCCGAGCGACGGCGATGGTCAGCGATCGGCTGGAAACGGCTGCGAAGGGCACCTCAGTCGGAGAGCAGACCGGAATAGCGCTGGCACGCGCCGATCTGAAGATGACGATCGGTGAGTTCCTGGGGATCCGAATTGGGGCAGGCGCTGGCGGGTTCATGCTTGGTCTCATATTGGGGCGGGCTCAACTTGGCATGGCGCTCCTGTTCGGCATCGGCGTTGGGATTCTGGGCTGGAAGATCCCTCTCATTTACCTGAGGATGCGCGCAAGGCGGCGTCAAAAGGCATTCATTAACCAACTTGGCGACACGATCGGCTTGATGGCCAACTCGCTGCGCGCAGGCTACAGCCTTCTTCAAACGATGGAATTGGTCTCGCGCGAGGCGCCATCACCGATGAATGAAGAGTTTCGGCGGGTGGTTCGTGAGGTTGGTTTGGGCGTCTCGCCACAGGACGCGTTAAACCACTTGCTGCGACGCGTGCCAAGCGAGGACCTTGACCTAATGGTTAGCGCCATTAACATTCAGCACGAGATCGGCGGTAATCTGGGACAGATCCTGGATGTCATCGGTGAGACGATCCGCGAACGTGTTCGGATCAAAGGCGAGATTGGTGTCTTGACGGCGCAAGCGCAGATGTCTGCCAACGTCATTACGGGGTTACCGGTCGCGTTGGCCGTCGGCCTCTACTTCATGAACAAGGAATATCTGATGGGCTTGTTCGCGTGGCCCTGGGTGTGCATGCCGATCGGAGCCGCAATCCTGCTGGTAATGGGTTACATGGTCATGCGCAAGATCGTTACGATCGAGATTTAGCGGTACTCATCTGAGTGATTAGGATCGGACAGAACAATGGAAGCCGCAACTATGTTACCGATAGCGCTTGGCCTCGCAGGCGTTGCGAGCTTCGTGCTCTACTTTGGACTGCGTCGCCCTGCCGCGGCGGTGTCGATTGAGGAACGACTCGCGCAGTTCTCGGAGCGCCAGTACTCGCTGGAAGAACTTGAGCTTTCGCAACCGTTTTCGCAGCGCATTGTCGCGCCGGTGTTTCTTCGGCTCGCGCGTTCAGTTTCGCGGTTCACGCCGCGCTCAAACAGCGAGAAGCTGCGCATCAAGCTGATGGAGGCTGGCAGCCCTTCGAAACTCGGCGTTACGGAATTCATGGGCCTGAAGATCGTGTTGGCCGGTCTGCTGAGCGGACTGATTTTCCTGATGTTGGCCGCCTCCGGGATGGCGCTGATGCAGTTGGTGTTGTTCCCCGCGGTCGTTGGGACGTTCGGTTACATGATGCCCGGAATCTGGCTCGATCGAAAGATCAAGGACCGCAAGAAGCACATCCAGATGTCGCTCGCGGACGCGATTGACCTGTTGACGATTTCGGTGGAAGCGGGCCTCGGGTTTGACCCTGCCCTCCAGCGTGTCGCCGAAAAGTGGGACAACGAGCTGACCTGGGAGTTCCGTCGGATGCTGCACGAGATGCGGATCGGGAAGAGCCGGCGCGAAGCGATGCGCGAGTTGGCGACTCGGTGCAATGTCGAGGACCTCAACGTCTTCGTCGCGTCGATCATTCAAGCTGACCAGCTCGGCGTCAGCATCACTCAGGTGTTGCGCACACAGTCAAAGCAGCTTCGGGTTCGACGGCGGCAACGCGCGCAGGAACAGGCGCAGAAGGCGCCGATCAAGATGCTCTTCCCAATGGTGTTCCTGATCTTCCCAGCGCTGTATGTCATTCTTCTCGGACCAGCGATCCCTAAGCTCGTAGCGGCATTCTAATCTGTCGAGAGTGCGAGAGGTTGACGGACGCTCACGGCGACGCAACGACAGCGGGTGTAATGCTCACCGTCGTTGCGTCGCCGTATCATTGAGGCTCGTTCGCAGTAGGTGAGGATATGACCGTGTCGCCAGAAATCGGGCCAACACGCACGCCTGACACGTCGTCCGGCGGGCCAGAACGATATGAAACGCCGTCGGTTGGCTCCTCGTTCCGAGCCGTGTGCGGGGATCAATACACGTGCTGGCGTGACTCATAGGCCGATCGGCGGGGAGGGCGCGTTGTCGGACCAGGACGAGTATTACTCCGCGCTTACGACGCGCAATCGGGGATTGATCGGAAATGCTCAACAGGAAGCGCTCCGGCGGGCGCGGATTCTGATTGCCGGGTGTGGCGGGATCGGTGGGGCGGCTGTTGAACCATTGGTGCGGGCCGGAGCGGAAATGTTCGAGCTGGCTGACAATGGCGTATACGCGCTCGAGGACGCAAGTCGCGAGAATGTTCGAACTCAGGACATCGGCCGCAACAAAGCGGTCGTGTTCAGCGACCGGATGCTGGAGATCAATCCGTTCGCTCGATTGATTCCCCACGCCGAAGGGATAACCGGCGACAATGTCGCTGGCCTGGTTGAGGCCGCAGACATCATAATCGACGGAATCAGCTCGGCAGAGCCTGCGGCATTGCAGGCCAAGCTTGTGCTCCACCAGCACGCGCGGCGGCTTGGAACGCCTGTCGTCGGCGGCTATGATGTCGCCGGAACGCTTTGGACACCCGTCTACGACTACCGCGACGGATCGCTGGCGCTCTTCGCCGGAAAAGTGAACGAGGCGGAGATCAGTTCGATGCGGCCCGTCGAGTTCCTATCGCGAATGCTGTCGTCGCTCAGAATCCCGATTGAGATGGTGTCGGAATTCGAGCGCCAGATGATGGGGCAGTCGGTTGTTGCTCCGGCGCTCGGGTACACATCGCTGATGTTTGGCGCAATCGCGGTGCGGGTAACGCTCGACCTGTTGAATGATCGTCCTGTGCGCTCCAGCATCGTCATTGACATTCCGACGCTGATTCGACCAAAGCGCGAGCAACTGAAAGTCGCGGGACGGCGGCTGGCGATGCTCTACGTCGCCAATCATCGTTTGCGCGGGCTGCGCAGATCAGGCCGTCTGGGCGTGTACTCGCCGCTCAATGACGAAGTTTTCGCCGACATGCGGGAGTACATGGAAGAACGGATCTGGGAACCGGGTTCTGTCATCGTGCGCCAGGGTGAACCGGGCCGAGATTTCTACGTCATCCTTGACGGCGAGGTGAACGTCGAGCTTGAGGACGAAAGCGGACGGCGTGAGCCAGACGTTATCGCAACGCTGGGCGTCGGTCAGTTCTTTGGAGAACTGTCGCTGCTGACCGATCAGCCGCGCAATGCGTCGGTTGTCGCCGCCAGCCGGTGTCGTGTTCTGTCGTTGTCGCGGGATGCGTTTGACGAGTACATGGCCGAAAGCGAGGCGGCGCAGCGGCGCCTGTCTGAAATCGCACGCCAGCGACTGCGAGACGAGGACTCAGAAGAAGGCGTTGCGTAGCCGGGATCGGTATGGTGTGCGGGGAGGGTGAGCGCGCAGAATTCGACAATGCGTATTACTATGTAATGAACGCGGTAACGAACGTCAAGATCCGCCGCAGTTCTGGCTGCCGGCGTAGTCAATACACAGGAGCGTTGCAATGCGAGAGAACGAACTAGCAGGTCTTCTGATTCAAATGGGAGCCGACCGAGGGGTTGATGTCGAAGCCGCCGCGGATGAACTGGCATCGATCGCGTTGCCGTCGTTTGTTGACGCGCGAGCGTTCCGGAGCGCAGTCGTGCAAGCGCTCGAAGCGCACCTGCGCGCACAGATGGAGCAGCGCCTTCTCTCGATTCGCAAACGATTCGACGTTGACAAGCCGCAACGAGACGTGGCACAACCGCAGCAGCGCTTCGCGCCGCCATTCGCAGAACCTTCGCAAGACGCGGAAACGTCCGGCGTGGCGATGGACGGACAACCGAATCCCGCTGACGATACGTTTACCGATCTCGCTCCGGTTGTGCCGGCGGCGGAGACTCCGGAGACTCCAGCGTTGGCGGAAGAGGAAGAACTCCCGACCGACGCGACGATGGTCTGGACAACTCGCCACGGCTGATCGCCGGGTGTGTCCGAACGATTTCATCGATCGAAGCTAACGGAAGCCGCGGCGGGGTCACGATCATCGATCACCGGCGAGTTTGCGAGACGCCTGTGTCGCGCATGCCCAACAACTTGTAGGTGGTGACGGGGATCGACCTGCCTTTGACGTAGATATCTGACAATTCCTCGTAGATGACAGCGTCGCGGACGCGATCCAACGCCGTCTCGCTGATGAGCACCTCGCCCGACCGCGCTTCGGCCTGCAACCGCGCCGCGACGTTGACGACGTCGCCAATGGCGGTGTAGTTCATGAGTTGCGCAGTGCCGATGTTGCCGACGACAGCCGGCCCCGCGTTGAGACCAATGCCAAAGCCCACGCGAACGCCGGTGTCGTTGCGGAGCCGGTCGAGGCTGGCGCGCATTGCGAGCGCCGCCCGGACAGCGGCCAGCTCCGGGTTTGGAACGGGAACCGGAGCCCCGAAGATTGCCATCACGCCGTCGCCCAAAAACTTATCCAGTGTGCCCAGCTCGTTGAAGATTTCCTGGGTCGCAAGCGCAAGATAGTGGTTCAGCATTGCGACAACTTCTTCTGGCGTATGGCGTTCGGAGAAGCCGGAGAATCCGCGCACGTCGGCGAACATGATCGTGACGTCCTGGCGCGAGCCGCCGAGACGGATCGCCTCGGGCGAATTCAGCAGCCGCTCAGCGACCGACGGCGCGAGGTAGCGACGAAACAACTCACGCATCTTGTCTCGTTCGGCGCCTTCGGCTCGACGAGCTTCTTCGAGCAACACGACATCGGTCCGATCGTTCAGGATGAAGACGGTGCCTTCATCCTGTCCGTCCACATCGCGAATGCGGGCGACTCTGCCAGCCAGAATCGCTCGATCGCGTCCCCCGACGGGCCCCTCCCACTCATGCGACATCATGAACGTTTGCGCGTCGAGTTCGACCTGGATGGCGAGGTTAGCGATCCACGATGCCAGAGCGCTGGGTAGCACGTCGGTGAGCCGGACCCCGAGCGCAACATCCGCGCCTACGCCGAGCGTGTCGGCGGCAGCCGGGTTCCAGTGCGTGACGACGCCGTCGTTGTCGATCGCGATAAGGCCGCTGCTCAACGAGCGGATGAGCGATTCCTGGCGAGCGCGGCTGTTTTCCAGCTCACGAGAACGCAGGATCAGGGTTTCGTGGAGTCGCGCGTTCTCGATCGCGGTTGCGGCAAGCGAGGCGAATGACACCAGCAAGTCAATATCAGTCTGGTCGAAGACGTTCGAGCGGGCCGCCGAATCGACGTACAGCACACCGATTGCGTCTTCTTTGAGAATCATCGGGACACAGACGATCGAGCGCAGCGACAGCCCGACGATGCTCATGGCAGTGTTGAGCGACGGATCGTCGAGTGCGTTGGCGACGACGACCGGGGTTCGTTCGCTGAGAGCCTGGGTGGCCACCGTGCGCGAGTAATCCTCGAATGTGCCGGGACCGAGGTTGTGAGCCGCCCTCGGAATCAGGGCGCCGCTGTCGTCACGGAGCAGGACGGCGCCGCGTTCGCCGCCGGTCATCGCGATCAACTGTTTGATGACCGATCCGAGCGTGGCTTCGACATCCAGGCTCATCGCGAGTTCGCGGCCTATGCGATTGACGATCGCCAGTCTGTCGACCGTCGAGTCGTGCTGTTGGCTAGGGGCGTCGACGTGGATGACGACCGTGGTGATGTTGTCTTCGCCGCCGCGACGGTTGGCTTCGTCTACCAGCGCGGCGGCTGCGCCTGCGCGATGGTCTTGCAGGAGCTGCTGGATGACGCCATCTGGAACCGCGCGATGAAGGCCGTCTGAGCAGAAGAGGATAACATCGTCCGGGAGGATATCTATGTCGATCGTGTCGATGAGGATCGAGTCTTTGATGCCCAGACAGCGTGTGATGACGTTTCGGCGTGGATGTCTCGGCGCGTCGTCGGGCGGGATCTCCCCGGCCAGTACACGCTCGGCGACCCAGGTGTGGTCCCGCGTCAGTTGGGTCAACGTTCCGTCGCGCAGCGTGTAGGCGCGTGACCTGCCGACGTGGCCGATGTAGAGACGATTCTCGACGA
>JBBECJ010000386.1:0-12317 GCA_040881885.1 Thermomicrobiales bacterium
CTGTCACGCACGCGCGCGACGATGTCTCAAGTCGGCCTGGACGCGAAAAGCAGGCGACAAAACGTCCTCGGCGCGTTTAATTGCCCGCACGACCTGTCAGATCTCGCGATTGTTCTGGTGGATGATGTGGTGACAACCGGCGCGACGCTTGAAGAGTGCGCTGAAGCATGTGTGGCCGCAGGCGCGTGCGAGGTGCGGGCGGTGACGCTGGCGACGGGTTGATGATAACTCGCGTTCGCGCAAGAAGACGACCCAGGCGACAACAGGCCCAATCAGCGCGAGCACGGTCACGACAGCCGCAAAGCCGAGCGTAAGTGTGCTGGTGTCAACTTTCAAGCGCTCGATAGCCGGGCCACTGACTGCCTGGCAGCCTGCTCGGCCCATTCATCGGCGGCGGCTATGATGTCGAGCGTCAGCGGCCCAGCGGCCGGTGCGTGCGCATCCAGCACGTCCGTGACGACGGTCGCGATGTCGGTGAACGAAAGCGCTCCAGTCAGAAACGCGTTGACGGCAACCGTGTCTGCCGTCGAGAGGACTGTAGGGTAGGCGCCGCCGGCGAGGCCAGCCTGGCGGGCAATTTCAAGCAACGGAAACGACTTCAGGTTCGGAGGTTCAAAGTCGAGTTGGACGAGATCGGTGAGGCGCAATCGACGCGTTGGTCCGGCGAGCCGGTCAGGATAGGTGAGCGCATACTGAATCGGTATGCGCATGTCGTGACTGGCGAGTTGGGCGAGCGTCGATCCATCGACGTATTCGACCAGCGAGTGAACGAGCGACTGTGGGTGAACGACCACCTCGATCCGATCGTACGGGCACTCGAAGAGCCATCTGGCCTCGATCATCTCAAGGCCCTTGTTCATCAATGTCGCGGAATCGATCGTGATCTTTGCGCCCATGCTCCAGGTCGGGTGGCTGAGGGCCAGCGCCGGTGTGACGGATCGAAGCTGCTCGGTGGTCCAGCCGCGAAACGGCCCGCCTGAGGCCGTCAGGATCAACCGGCTGACGACACGGAGATCAGCGCGGTTCGCGCCGAGACACTGCCATAGCGCGGAGTGCTCACTGTCAACCGGACGTAGCTCTCCGGCACCCTCGCGCGCGATCGCCGTCACGATTTCGCCCGCCGCAACAATCACTTCCTTGTTTGCCAGCGCGACGATTTTGCCCGCCTTGAGCGCCTCGATGGTCGGAATGATCGCTGCGTGACCCGTCGTCGCGACCACGACGATGTCGGCCTCGGGAAGTGTCGCCAATGTTGTGAGCGCGTCTGCGCCGTCAATGACATTCACTCCGTCGAGGGGAACGTCATGCGCGAGGCAACTCGCGAACGAGGGGCGGAAGCGTTCGATCTGTTCCTGGAGTCGCTGCTGGTTGCTGGCAGCGGCAAGCGCGAGGACGTTGAACCGCTCCGGCAGCGCGGCGACGACATCCAGGGTGCTGCGACCGACTGAGCCCGTTGAGCCGAGGACGACGATGTTCTGGCGGGAGCGGTCATTCATGGGTACCCGAGCCAATCGAGGAAGATTGCGATGTAGAACGTGAGCGGGACCGTCACGAGCAGCGCATCGACGCGGTCGAGCAGCCCGCCGTGTCCGGGGATGAACGAACCCATGTCCTTGATGCCGATGTTGCGTTTGATGAGCGACTCTCCGAGGTCACCGACCATCGCGCCGGCAGCAACGATTCCGCCAGCGACGAGCATGATCGGGAATGGGACTGGGACGCCGAACGCAAAGGCGGTGATTCCACCGGTAAGCATGCCGCCGACGAGTCCGGCAACGGCGCCGAGGCGCGTCTTACCGGGGCTGATGTGCGGTATCAGCTTCGTCTTGCCCCAGGTCCGGCCGGCCAGGTATGCGAACACGTCGGTCATCCAGGTCGTGACGAGGACAAACAGCAGCCAGGCCAGCCCGAGCGCCGCCCCTTCGTCACCGATCAGGTTGTCAAATTCGGCGATCCACTCCATGTCGACCGGACCCTGGAAGCGTCGGATGAGGACGAAGTGCATCATCGTGACGCCGATGTACATCACGCCGCAGAGACTGAAGGCCCAGTCAAGCAGCGCGCCGTTGATGTCACTCTTAAACAGGTGTTGAGCCAGAGCGATCAGTGTGTAGCCGACCATCGCGCCCGTCAGCGTTGGAAACGGGGCGTCCGACCCGGCGATGATGAACAGCGCGATGATCGCGGCTGATCCGGTCCAGGTGGACGGCCTGGCGCCCACGCGCTGGAATGCCCGATACAATTCGTACAAGGCGCCAAGCGCGATCACAGTGACCGTGATCGAAAAGACTGGACTGCCGAGCAGCGCCGGGATGATTCCGACCAGGACGACGCCGACCGAGGAGATTGAACGTTGACGCATACGGGCCTAGAACTGTGCGGCCGGTGCGGACACCGGTTCATGGAGGCCGCCAAATCGGCGGTCGCGTCTTAGATAGTCCGCTACCGCCTCGTCAAGGTGTCGCGGACCAAACGCCGGCCAGTAAACTGGCGTGAAATAGTATTCGGAGTAGGCGGCCTGCCAGATCAGGAAGTTACTGGTGCGCATCTCTCCGGATGTCCGCACGATCAGGTCAGGGTCCGGTTTTCCGGCCGTGAAGAGGTAGCGGCCAACGGTTTCTTCGTTGACTTCATGCGGGTCGAGTTTGTCAGCGAGCATGCGTTGAATCGCTTCCACTATCTCCGCGCGGCCACCATAGTTGAAGGCGAGGGTCAGGCAGATACGGGTGTTGTCGCGCGTGAGATGGATCGCATCACGGACCGATTGGGCCAGTTCGGGCGAGAGTCCGTCCAGGCTACCGATGTGCTCGAGGCGGGCTCCCTGACGCTGCAGTTCGGCGGTCTCGGTTTCAATGGCGTTCGCGAGAAGCTGGAGGATGCCGTCAACCTCATCCTTTGGCCGGCGCCAGTTTTCAGTAGAGAATGCCCAAAGCGTCAGGTATTCGATCCCCAGCTCAGCCGCGCGGGTCGTTATGGGGCGAATATTTTCGGTGCCTGCCTGATGGCCCGCGATGCGGGGAAGCCCTCGTTGACGCGCCCAGCGCCCGTTGCCGTCCATGATAATGGCAACATGACGCGGTGTTGAACGCCTGGGATCACTGGCGTCTCTACTCATCAGCGTTGGTGTTTCGCATTCAACGTCAGACTTCCAGAATTTCCGCTTCCTTGGATTGACCGATTCTGTCGGCTTCCTCGGTGTAGCGCTTCGTGACGGCGTCGATCTCATGATGGCCGCGGCGTTCGTCGTCCTCGCCGATCAGCTTTTCTTTCATCAGCTCCTTTACCTGGTCGACCGCGTCACGGCGGACGTTGCGTATCGCGACCTTTCCATCCTCGACCTTGGTGCGGGTCATCTTGACGAGCGCCTTGCGACGTTCCTCGTTGAGCTGTGGGATCGACAGGCGGATCATCTGCCCGTCGTTGTTTGGCGTGATTCCAAGGTCAGACTTTTGAATTGCCTTCTCGATTGCGCCCATCGATCCGCGGTCCCATGGTTGAATGACGAGCATGCGCGGCTCCGGGGCGGAGATGCTGGCGAGCTGGTTCAGTGGAGTCGATGTCCCGTAATAATCGACCTGGAGGCGTTCGACGAGGGCCGGCGATGCCCGTCCGGTGCGAATACCCGTCAACTCACGCTGGAGCGCTTCCAGGGCGCTCTGCATACGGTGTTCGGCGTCTTGCTTGATGTCGTCGATCACGGGCTCCTCCGACTGCGATGAAGCAACGATCCGTTTGGACGGTGTCGCTCTCAGCCTGCCTGTGGTTTGGAACAGATGAGCGTGCCAATGTCTTCGCCACGCGCGGCTCGCTGGATGTTACCATCCTCCTGCACGTTAAAGACGATGATTGGGACATCGTTATCCCGGCAGAGCGCGATGGCCGACGCGTCCATGACGCGCAAATTGCGTTCGAGCACTTCCTGATACGAGAGAATGCTATAACGGACGGCGTTGGCATTCGAGCGCGGATCGTCGTCGTAGACGCCATCGACGCCGTTCTTGGCGGCGAGGATCACGTCCGCGCCGAGTTCTGCGGCCCGCAGCGCGGAGGCCGTGTCAGTCGTGAAAAAGGGGTTGCCCGTGCCAGCTGCAAGGATGACGACTCGTCCCTTTTCCATGTGGCGAATCGCGCGACGGCGGATGAACGGCTCGGCAATCTGATTCATCTCGATCGCCGTCTGAACGCGTGTGAAGGTGCCGAGGTGCTCGAGGGCGTCCTGAAGGGCGAGCGCGTTCTGAACAGTTGCCAGCATGCCCATGTAATCGGCCGTGGCGCGGTCCATGCCGGCTGTGCTGGCTTCCAGCCCGCGCCAGATGTTGCCTCCACCGATGACAATAGCGATTTCGACGCCGCTGTCGCGGACATCGCGAATGTCGCTTGCGAGCTGCTTAACAATGACAGGGTCGATTCCGAAGCCGAGAGCTCCCTCAAGCGCCTCGCCGGACAGCTTCAGGATGACACGTCGATACTGGCGGCGGGCGCAGGAATCACCGGCCATCACTCGCAGGCTGCCGGCTCGTCGGCGAGCGTCTCGCCGACCTCGAAGCGAGAAATGCGACGGACGATAATGTTCTCCCCGAGCTTACCGATCGCCTCGCGGACGAGGTCGTCAATCGAGCGGCGTGAATCCTTGACATACGCCTGCGACAAGAGCGCGACTTCCTGGAGGTAGCGTTTTTCGTCGCCATACTCACGCGCGCCGGCTTCGCGAATGTCCGTCGGGACATCGTTCGAGCTGATGTAGGTTGGGCGCATGGCGGCAACCTGCATCGCCAGCTCGCGGGCGAGTTGCTTGAAGTCGTCGGTGCGCGCGACAAAATCGGTCTCGCAATTCAACTCGACCATCGCCGCGATCCGTCCGCCGGTGTGAATATACGAGTCGACGATGCCCTGGCGCGCGTCGCGCCCTGACTTCTTATCGGCCTTCGAGAGGCCCTGCTGGCGCAGAATCGCGACGGCCTTCTCGATGTCTCCGCCGGCCTCCTCGATCGCCCGCTTGCATTCCATGACGCCGGCGCCGGTGCGCTCTCTGAGCTGCTTGACCAATGCAGTGGATGACATTCGTGCTTCCTCCCTGTCCCGGAGCCACGACGGCTTCCCGTGGTCCATTGCGTGTCGCGGTCTGGCCCGCGCGGCTGCCAACGCAGCGGTCGCGGGCCAAGGGTGGCGCGGTTGGGGTTATCGTCGCCGTGCCGGAGCGCCGTTGTCCGTCGTCGTGCCGCCGGAATCTTCGTCTGGCGGCTCATCGGCCGGCGATTCCGGATAACCGTAGTCGGCGGCTGTTGGCGCCGCGTTGTCGGGTTGCGATTCGGAGACAGACACCTCGAAGCGCGTGCGTCCCTCAATGATTGCGTCCGCCAGCATCGACATGATCAGCCTGACGGAGCGGATCGCGTCGTCATTGGCCGGGATGACGTAGTCGATCGGGTCGGGGTCGCAGTTGCTGTCGACGAGCGCGACGATCGGGATGCCGAGGCGGCTGGCTTCCTTGATCGCAAGATCCTCGCGACGCGGATCGACGATCACGATCGCGGCCGGCCGCTGTGTCAGCTCCTTGAGTCCGCCGAGCGAGCGCTGGAGTTTTTCGAGTTCCTGCTCCTTGCCCATCGCTTCCTGCTTCGGAAGCAGATTGAGTTCGCCGGATGTGTACTGGCGCTCGAGGTTTCGCAGGTACTGCAATCGGGAGCGGATCGTGACGAAGTTCGTGAGTGTGCCGCCAAGCCAGCGGCGGTTGACGAAGAACATGCCGCAACGACGCGCTTCCTGCTCGACAGTAGCCTGGGCCTGCTTCTTCGTGCCAACGAACACGATCTTGCCGTTGCGGGCCGAGAGATCGGCCAGAAAATCCTGAGCTTCGCTGAGGAGTCGGGCTGTCTGGTGAAGGTCGATAACGTGGATTCCGTTGCGCTCTCCGAAGATGTACGGGCGCATCTTGGGGTTCCAGCGCTTGGTCTGGTGCCCAAAGTGGACACCGGCTTCCAGCAGCGCCTTCATCGTTACCTGGGTGTCCTCGCGCGTCATCATCGTTGACAACGAGTTCCTCCTGTGTTTGCGCTTCCGCGTGATTCAACCCGAGCGTCCACCCGACCAGGCGGGAACACGGAGCAGCGGTCCTCACGCGTGCAGATTTCAGCCCGCGAACGCGGACCATCGGAGAGTATACCACGGGAAAGGACGACCTACGGGCTACTGGACGAGGATCAGATAGTCCGCGACGATGTAGCCGGCGCCGGCTTCGCCTTCGACCGGCCACCAGAGGAAGCCGTCCGCCTCCTCGGCCTCGCCGGTCGTCAGGAACTCCGTCCCATCCAGCACGACGGTGACGATCTCGCCGTCGACAGATGGCGAGGCGCGCATGTTGACGCCGGTCCCGCCGGTGTTCGCGACCGCGACCGTAGCGCCGTTGAAAATATCGCCGTCGGGGGGAGGCTCGACTGGCGCCGTCGTCTCGGTCGGCTCGCCGTCGGTTCCGGCAGGCGTGGTTGCGCCCGGCTGGCTGGTGAGCATGATGCGAGGGGTTGTCGTGGAGCCTGCCTGAGCGGTCGGCGTCGCGTCAGGGCCGATGACGGGAATCGTGGTCGTGGCTGTTCCGCTGGCGCCGAGTGCGTCGTCGTCGTCGTCATCCCCGCCGAAGAACGGAATGATCCAGAGGAGCGCGACGAGCAGGATCAGGATCACGCCGAGAATCGGCAGGCCGATCCGGACGTAGTCGGTCCAATAGCGTTCTTCGGTGTAGTAGTCGAGTTGGCGTTCCCGGCCACGCGGATCGGCAGAGTGGCGATCGGGCGGTGGCGGAATGTCGTCGTCAATTGGATCACCGGGATAGCCGGACGAGCCGGACACGGAATAGATCGTCGGTCCGCCGGGCATCACGCGCCTGGGGCTGGGCCGAGAGTCGATCGATAACGATCTCGAAGCAGGATCGAACGCGCCGGGAACTTGGTGAAGTGGGATGTATGGAAGCAGCTCTGGGGCGTCATGCGACTCCCAGTAGTTGCCCATGCCACGTTCGCAATCGAGGTCTTCTTCTCCGACGAGGTGGCTTTGTTGAGGCGAGAATAGGAGTGGGTTTCGGCACCAGCCCTTGCGCCAGATCGGCGCGGGTTCGTAGTGCTTGCACGAGCCGCACTTTCGCCCTGTCATTGCCCTCGCCCCCCATATCACCTGATAACACGCCACACGGATCTTCCGCTTCCCCCCGGCGGAAGCCCGGCGCCAACAGGAGATTGCACGACGCAGTGCCAGGATGACCCGTTGGTCAGATCAAGGTTGGCGTGCAGTATAACACGGTTGGATCGGGCGTCAGGAGCTATCGCGGCTCCTCATCGTCGCGTGACGCGGGCAGCGCGTCGTCGACCGGGGTCGACGGCGACGTCCCGGGCGCAAAACTGCGCAGGAATGAGTACGAGCCGGTCGATTCGGTAGCGGGAGCCCCTTCGGATTCTAGCGGTTCGCTGCCTGCGACTTCCAATTCCGCCGCCTCGGCAGTGGGGTCCATGCGGAGCTGGCCCTCGTAGACCGCGCCTTCGACGACGATCAGGCGTCCCGTGTCGACTCGGCCGCGAACGATACCTGTCGAACGTATATCGAGCCGTCCGTGGCAGGTGATCGAACCGCTGAGTGTTCCGGCGACGACGATACTGGAGGCTTCCACGGTTGCGTCCACCTCGGCGCCTTCGGTCACCAGCAAAACGCCCCGGCAGGTAAGCGTCCCTGTCACCTGGCCGTCGACGCGTAGATCGTGGGATGTTGACAACGTCCCATCAACGACCGTATTGGCGTCGATGACCGTCGTTGTGGCAGCCGTCCCAGTCAGGTTGTCGATCGAGGTGGGACGAGCGGCCGGGTCCGCCTCGCTCGTATAGCTCATTCGTTGTTCTCCTCGTTTCACAACGTTCGCGCGTCTAGCGCGTCTACTTCGGCCGTGTCCGGCTCCAGCATACGCAGATCGCCCTCGATTGTCGCTCCATCGTGGACGACGAGCGACGGAGCGGTCACTTCGCCGCTGACGCGTCCGGTCGGAAGCACCTCAAGCCTGCCACTGCACTGGATCGTTCCTTCTACCGTTCCGGCCACGACGATGACCCCGGCGGAGAGCCGCGCGTTGATGCGTGCCCCTTCGGCGACGTAGATTTCGTTGTCGGCGGTCAGGTCGCCCTCGACGACGCCATATATCCGCAGCGATCCTTGCGAGCGCAGCGTGCCGCTCCAGACTGAGTCGGCCGCGATAACTCCCGCAGAGGCGTCGCCGGTTGGCGAATCTGGCGGACGAGGCGTCGCAGCCGGGACTGGACGTAGTGCGGCCGGCCCGCTCGCTTCCAACCGCTCAGGCGCGTCGGGCATCGGCTCGGCGTCGTCGAACAGAGCGTCGTCGTCCTGATCGGTTCCCAACTGCTGGCGCAGCGCCGAGATCTGCCGTTGAAACGAATCTGCTCTGCTTTCCTTGCGAAACACCATCTCTGAACTCCCTGCGCTGCCGTGGCTGGCGGCCTGCTGGTTCTGTTGCGTTTTCCTGATGCGTGCGTCTTCCGAGTTCATTCGTCCCGGATCCTCGACATTCGTGTCGTCACTCGACGGCTGCCATTGGATACGCGCCCGTCTAGAGCGAGTATAGAGTGTACGTACAGTGGTGTCTAGAGTTGACAGAATGACACCGTCGCAACTCGAAAATCCACGGGTTCAATTCAGTTACGCTGTTGTCGGTGGGAGGAAACCTGCCGCGAGCGGGACATCCGTGAGATGGGATTCACGGTGAGAAAGGTACGCCCGACAGGACTCGAACCTGTGGCCTCTTGCTCCGGAGGCAAGCGCTCTATCCGCTGAGCTACGGGCGCGGAATCGCGGAAACCGCCCGTGTAGTATACCTCAGGCTTGCATGGATCGGAAGGTGGATAAATGCTGGTCGCGTTGACGGAGCGTGTGTCGTTTGCTCCGG
This sequence comes from Thermomicrobiales bacterium, assembly GCA_040881885.1. Taxonomy (GTDB): domain Bacteria; phylum Chloroflexota; class Chloroflexia; order Thermomicrobiales; family CFX8; genus JBBECJ01. The sequence continues at coordinate 8,936 of JBBECJ010000386.1, forward strand.
GCGGTGTGAATATCGGTGTCATCCTGGCGGACGACGATCGGGCAATCTTGATAGACACCGGGTTGAACGACACGTCGGTCCGGAAGGTACTGCGCGAATTGACGGAGCGCGGCAGGCGGGTGACAAGCATCGTCACGACGCACGGCCATGCCGACCACTTCGGTGGCAACGCGTTCACCGTCAAGCGGACCGGCGCGCGAGTCTACGCGCCACGTTGGGACGAGACGGTCCTGCGCTATCCGCTGTTTCAGCCGCTGTGCCTGTTCGCGGGAGCCGATCCACCGGCGTCATTGCGGACGGGGTTTCTGCTGGCGGCCGAGTCGCCAGTCGATGTGATCTACGACGCCGGCCCGTTATTGGTCGACGGGGTTGTGATGGAGGCGGTGTCGCTGGCAGGGCATTCCGGGAACCAGATGGGCGTTCTGGTCGATGACGTGTTCTTCTGCGCCGATGTGATTCTGCCCGAGCGGGTCATAGAGCGCTACCGGATGCCGTACTTGTACTCCGTTCGCGATCATCTGCCGTCGCTCGACCGGGCCGAGCAGGTTTCGCACGTCATCGCCGTGCCAGGTCATGGGCCGACGCTGGAGCAGGTGTCGGTCGGAGTCGCGCCGAACCGGGCGTTGGTCCGGAGGGTCGCGGAGATGGTAGTTGATCTGTGCGCGGAGTCCCGCACGCCTGAGGACGTGCTCGCGCTGTTGCTGGAACGGCTGGGCGCCGATCCGGTTGACCCGCCTGGGTACTACCTGTTGCACCCAACCGTTTTCGCATATCTGAGTTATCTGGAGGCGGAGGGGGCCGTTCAGCATTTCATCGAACGTGGGCGGTCGCTCTGGCGTGCGGATTAGACGCCGGACGCGAGGTCGTGATCGACCATCCGGGCGATGCGGTTGCCGAGGTCGACGCTGTAGTTCGTCCCGCGGTCCTCAGGGTAAATCTGGGCGGTGTTGGCCAGGTACAGGCCAGGTAGCGGAGTTTGGTGGGCCGGGATTCTAGCGGAGTAGTTCAGGCCGATGATCGGCTGGGCGGCGCGCTCCTTGAAGACCCACATCTGGCCGATCCAGTCGCGGTCGAAGGCGGGATTCACCAATCGCAATTTCGGCTCGTACTCGTCGAGCAACTGCTCGTCGGTCATTGTGACGTACGGATGGTCCCAATCGACATACTTGCTGACGTAGACATAATGCCAGCCGCCGTAGTGCTCGGGACCGATAAAGTTGGTGTGCTCGATGATGCCGGTGAAGGGGAGGCGGTCGTCGCCGATATTCATCCAGTACGTCTGTGAGAGTGGCTGCTTCAGCTTGAGCAACATGCAGACCGCGCCCTGGTAGGTGGCTGAGGTGAGCTGCGAGCGGTACGGTTCCGGCATGTCGGGAACCAGCCGCAGGAGGATCGGCGATGGCGTCGTCGCGATGACCGCGTCCACCGGCTCGTTACGGTCATCGTTTCCGCGTAGCGTGAATCGGGCCGGGCCATCGTAGTGGCGGTCCAGCCCGCTGACGCCGACGCCGACGCGAATATCGACGCCCAGCTCGCGACAGGCGTCGGCCAGGCGGTCGATCAGCACGTTGAAGCTGCCGAGAATGTAGCCAAGCTGCTCGCGCGCCAGCAGTCTGGGCCGCGACAGCGTACGCAAAAAGATCTTGTTCCAGAACCAGACCATCGCGACTTCCTGGGCGCGGTTGCCGAACTTGGCGACCAGTTGCGTGCCCCAGACGCGGTCGAAGGCGCGCTTACCGACGGCGCGGCGGAGCCATTCCCAAGCGGTGACACGCTCGAACCTGCGCCACTTGCCGCTCGATTCGGTGACGCGTTGCAGGTATAGCGTGGCAAGCCCAATCCGGACGCGGTCGGTGAACGGGATGAAGCCGAGCTTCAGGAGATCGGTCGCGCCGTTCAACGGGTAGACGCGGCCATTGGAAAAGAACCCGACGTTCGAGTCGATCCAGACGAGGTTGTTCTCGATGCCGAGCTCTTCGATGAGACTGACGATGTCGGTGTCGCTCATAAAGAGGTGATGATAGAAGTATTCTAGGCTGGCGCCGTCGCCGACCGGGAAGGCGGCCGCCTGGCCGCCGAGGCGCTCATGCTGCTCCCAGAGCGTGACCCGATGGCCGGCCTGCGCCAGTCGGTAGGCTGCCGTCAGGCCCGCGATGCCGCCGCCGATGACGACGACCCGGCCCGTCGTGCCGTCTGTGCCTGTCACCGCGATCAGGAGGCCGTCTTCGCGCTCGGCTTCGATCCCGACCCGAAGCGGAAGAGTCGTGAGATCTCGCCGTTCTCCCATGACACCAGCAACTGGCTGGCGTTGAAGATCGACGAATAGGTGCCGGCGATGACGCCGACGAGTAGCGCGAACACGAACCAGCGCGTCGATTCTCCGCCGAAAAGGTACAGCGCGAGCAGCGTCAGCACGACCGTCACGGATGTGTTCAGTGAACGGACCATCGTCTGGGCGACGCTGTAGTTGACGGTTTCCTCGAAGGTTGGCGCGGACTTACGCAACTGGTTTTCACGAATGCGGTCGAAGACGACAATCGTGTCGTGGACGGAGAATCCCATGATCGTGAGAATGGCGGTGACGAACAAGGCATCAACTTCAACGTTGGCTACCCAGCCGAGAATCGAGAAGAGGCCGAGGACGAAGACGACATCGTGAAGCATGGCGACGATCGCGCAGGCGCCGTAGCGGAACGGCGCCTGGGTCTTGCGAAACGCGTAGGCGATATACGCCAGGACGCCGAGCGACGCGAGCATGACAGCTATGACGGCGCGGTTCCGGATTTCTTCGCCAACAGTCGGGCCAACGGTTTCGATCTGGAGCTCGCGGTATTCACCGAAGCGTTCCCGGAACGCGGATTCGATCGCGGTCTTTTCGGGCGAGCCTTCAGTCAGTTCCTTCATGCGGATCAGAACAGTCGTGTCGTCGGAAATCTGGACGACTGAATCCGGATATCCATTCTCGTCCAGGACTTCGCGAACCTCTTCAGTATTGACGGCCTGCTGCATCTCCATTTCCCAGGACGTGCCGCCAGTGAAGTCGATGCCGAGGTTCAGCCCATTCACGGCGAGCGAGAGCAGGCCGGGAACAATCGCTATCGCCGAGATCAGATACCAGAGGCGGCGCTTGCCGACGAGGTCAATCATAAGAGTGTCGTTTCCCCTATCTCCGCGGATTCAGTCCGCAACGCCGGTCGAGGTGTCGCGAGTGTGCTCAACGCCGAGCCACCACTGGTCGGTGATCGGGCGGACGTTCAGGATGACGCGCAGCAACGTCCGGGTGACGATGATGGCGGTAAACATCGAGACAACGACGCCGATAAACAGGGTCAGCGCGAAGCCCTGAATAATGCTGGCGCCGGTGTAGCGGCCAAACCAGTAA
>JBBECJ010000387.1:0-1951 GCA_040881885.1 Thermomicrobiales bacterium
AGGGGCTTCTAGATTCGTGCGGCCAAAAGCCCCTCTCTCTTTAGGGGAGGGGTTCGTGACGTTACGGGCGTTCCGGCGCCGGCGGTTCGGCGAGTTCGAAGAGGCGGACGCGGACGCCATTGACTTCATGCTCGTTCAGCAGCGTTCCACGGCGTTCGAGCCAGCTAGCCAGCCGCGCGTCGGGGTCTTCGCCCTCAGCGCGGACCGGCGACTCGATCAGCCAGAAGCGGCGACCGTCGCCGGTCTGCTCGCGGATCATCTGGACCATCAGCGGCTCAGCCAGCCAACCGACCTTGAAGCTCGGGATCGTGGCGACCTCGAACTGATCAAGTCGCGGCTCGCGTTGGCGGAAGTAGTCGTAGGTGGTGACGATGTAGCCGGGGTGCAGCAGCAGCGCGTCGCCCGGCTCGGCCTGCTCGGCGACCCATGCATAGGCGCTGCGCCAGTCTTCCTTCTCGGCGGCTGACGAGCGGTTGACATCGCGGAGCGGTCCCCAGGCGAACGCCAACAACATGAAGATGACGAGCACGCCAACCGGCCAGAGCAGCCGTTGACGTGTCAGCCAGACGACCGCCGCCACCACGAGGATCAGGTAGGCCGGCAACGCGACGATCGCGTAGCGGTCAGAGAAGACCGACTGGCGCAGCGACACGACGTAGAGCCCGACGACCGGAACGGCGCTGAGCGAGACGAGCAGCAGCCACCAGCGTTTGCGCCGCTGACGCGCCGCCAGCACGACGGCGCCGCCGAGCGCCAGTGCCGCGTAGAGCAGCGCCGCGCGCGTCTCGATGATTCCATCGGCGCGGTTGACGGCGAACTTGATGCCGAGAATGCGGGTCGCCTCCCAGAGGCTGACATCGGGCTGCCAGGTTTGGACTCCCCCGCCGACTACCCGCATCGCCCAGACGGCGATGGGCAGGTACGGTAGCGTCAGAACGGCTGCCGCCACCAACCAACCGCGCTCGCGCCCGCGCCATCCGCGATGTGTGGCGACGACGTACAGCGACTGACCGACGAAGATCAGCACGGTCGCGACGTGCGTATAGAACAGCAACGTCGTCGTCAATGCGTAGGCGGACCACCAGACCTTCCGGTTGCGTTCCAGCGCCTCGACCAGGCAGGCGCTGGACACCAGCGCCAGCAGGACGACCAGCGCGTACATCTTGGCTTCCTGCGAGTACCAGACGTGATACGGCGACATCGCCAGCAAGCCAGCCGCCAGCAACCCGGTCGGCGCGTCAACGAGCCGGCGGGCGAGCAGGTAGATGAGCGGTATCGCCAGCGTCCCGGCCAGCGCCGACGGAAAACGGACGGCGATTTCGGAGATTCCGGCCAGCCGCACCCAGAGCGCGAGCAGGATGTTGTAGAGCGGCCCATTCTCGCCCTCGGCGACGAATGTCCGCAAGACCGTCCCGAGCGGCTGCTGGGCGCGGACGACGATGTCGATCTCGTCGAACCAGAGGCTTTGCCGGTTGAGCGCCGTCAGACGTAGCACTGCTGCGGCCACGATGATCGCTGTCAGGACGGCATAATGCGCGACGCCGGGAACGTCCGCGCTCACGGCCTGTCGCGTCGTCCGTCGCGCTGGTAGCGGCGTCACGATACGCGCTCATCCAACAACCGCTGGTAGAGCGCGCGATGCTCGGTCGCGATTGACTGCCAGCGAAACCGGCCCGGCAACGTCGCAGGAGTTCCCGACCACGCCAATGCGCGCGCAATCACGGCTCGAAGCTCGGCTGGATCGCTAGCCGGCGCCGCGATCAGCTGCGGAAGCTCCATTAGTTCACCGAGGTCGCCGACCGATCGCGGGGCGGTCGTCACGACAGGTCGTCCCGTCCGGAGCGCCGCCAACAACGATCCGCTGCGCAGGCTCGCTCCGTCACGAAATGGCAGGACGATCGCGCCAGCCTGCGCCAGCGCTTCGCTCGCCTCGCGCGGCGGAAGAAATCCG
>JBBECJ010000388.1:0-1948 GCA_040881885.1 Thermomicrobiales bacterium
CCGTTTGAACGTGAAGTGCGGGTCAACGTTCCGGATGGCATTCGTACCGTGACCGCCGATCCGCGGACGGTTTCAGTCGTGCTCGACACAGTCGTCAGCCGCACGTTTGACATCGAGGCGATGCCTCCAGGCGACGTCCCACGCAGTCTGACCGTCACGAACACGATCGTCGAGCCACACCAGGCCACTGTCGCCGGCGTTCAGAGCAATGTCGATCGAGTGACCCGTGTGCTCGCGTTCGTCACGCTCGATAACGAGACGCAGTCATTTTCTCAATCGATCGATCTGATCGCCGTTGACTCGAACAATCAGCCAGTCGAGAACGTGACGATCGAGCCCAGCATCGTCCGCGTGCGCGTCGAGTTGGAAGTGCGTGGGAAGGAGGTTCCCGTCTTCGTACAGTGCGAGTGCGATGACGCCGCGGACGGGTACGTTGTGCTTGGGTTGCCGCAGGCGACGCCTGCCAACGTGATAATCGACGGTCCGCCCGAACTCCTGGATCAGGTCCAATTTGTCTACACAACACCTGTCAACACGAGCGGCCTCGATCGGACGACTGTCATTGACAACGTGCCGCTCGACATCGAAGCCTTGCCAGACAACGTGTCGATCGACCCGGCGGTCGTTGACGTGTCCGTCCGTGTCGAGCAAACCGTCTTTACCCAGACGATCGAGAACGTCGCGATCAAGGTGCTTGGCGTAGAACCGAACAGGCGCGTTGTCGTGAATCCCACGACGCTCACAATCGACATTTCCGGCCCTCGCGACCAACTCGATGCGCTCGATGCGCTCGATATCGCGATCGTCGTGGATGTCACCGGGTTGGAGGTCGGCGCGCATCAGGTTCGGCCAAGGGTTGTCCTGCCACCCGGGATGACGTATAGCGACGAGTTACCCCAGGTCGTCGTCGCAGTCATCGACACATCGCCGACGCCGACGGCAACGGCCAGACCGGCTCCGGCGCCAACCGCAACCAACCCACCTGAGCCACAAGCCACCCAAAGTCCGTAGTCGCGCTGTCTGCTAGTACGAAGCGCCGGTCTGGACTTCGTGAGTCAACAGGATTGCCTCAGCGACCTCGCGCATCGACTTGCGATTGTCCATGCTGGTCTTGCGCATTCGGTTAAACGCGTCAGCCTCGCGCAGACCATGCACCTCCATCAGGACACCTTTCGCGCGCTCGACCAGCTTGCGTGTTTCAAGGGCGTCCTTGAGGTCGGTGACCTCGCGCTCGAGGTCACGCAATTCGTTGAAGCGCGCCAGCGCGAGCTCGATGACCGGCATCAATTCGGTTTCACGGAACGGCTTGACGAGATATCCGCAGACGCCGGCGTCTTTGGCTCGTCCAATGAGCGAGTTCTCGGAGTAGGCAGTCAGCAGGACGACCGGCGCGATGTGATCGCGGGCCAGTTCACCGGCGGCCGAGATGCCGTCCATGTCCGGCATCTTGATGTCCATGATGATCAGATCCGGGAGAAGCTTCTTGGCGAGCTCGACGGCCGCTCGGCCGTCTGCCGCCTCGGCGATCACCTCGTAGCCGAGATGCCCCAGCATCTCGCGCAAATCCATTCGAATCAGGGATTCGTCGTCGGCGATGATAATGCGCGCGCGTCGGGATGGAGTCATCGTTGACATGCCACTGCCCCACTGTCTCGACCGTCATGACATCGATCCGCCCTCCCCGACGATGCCTCGTTGCTCGTCGCGGCCAGCATTGATGCCGTTGCGCGAAAAATCGATCCACGCGTGGCGTTCAGAGTTGGGATAGATCGGTCGGGGCGAGAGGATTCGAACCTCCGACCACCGGTACCCCATACCGGTGCGCTACCGGACTGCGCCACGCCCCGCTTCGGTCAGTATAGCATACGCCGGAGGCCGCTCCGGGCGCGCGGCCTCCGCTGTGCAACACCTTCGAACGCCGTCGGGAAGGCTGACAGTCAGGCGAAAA
>JBBECJ010000389.1:0-1935 GCA_040881885.1 Thermomicrobiales bacterium
GGTACCGTGGCGGGTTAGATGATTGCCTTGGCGTCAAGGACCGGAATCGGTTTCGGCTGGGCGCGGCGTGGGCGGCTCTGATCGAGGAGATCGGCCAGCGTCGTCGAGTCGAGCGCCTCGACGATGCTGTCGCGCACCTTGAGCCAGACGACGCGTGTTGCGCAGCCGTCAAGCAGCGGACAGAGTTCCTCCGGCTCGACCTCCGAGACACACTCCATCGGCGCGACCGGACCTTCGAGGGACCGATAAATCTCGCCGACCATCATCTCGCGCGGGGCGCGCGCCAACGCATAGCCGCCGTGAGCGCCGCGTGTGGAGATAACCAGCCCGGAGCGCCGCAGTGTCCCGAGCAGTTGTTCGAGGTAGGCGGCAGGGACGGAGGAGTCATGGGCAATAGCGGAAAGAGCGAGTGGGCCATTGCCGAACTCACGCGCCAGCGAGACCATTGCTCGCATCCCATATTCTCCACGAGTGGAAACCTTCATGCGGCGGCGTCCTTTCGCGATCGCGCCGGGCAATGCGTTCTCGAATCGTACACCTGTTCGTACGGCCCGGTCAAGCGAATGGGGACAGTTTCCACGAGTAAGACTTATTCACAACTCTGACTGTCCCAGTTTGGAACGTTGCGACGCGGCGGGATATTCCTGATCGCGAGCCGGATTCAGCGCCAGGCGAGCCGGACTCGATTGAGGACGCCCAGCAGGTTGCGTTGCCAGCGAAAGCTGTGCCGATTGAGGTGTTCGTACACGTGGGTTAATCGGTCGCCCGTGAAGATCCCACGATAGACGCCATTCTCGACGACTGGTACAGCTGGACGGTTGCTGGTCGCCAACCAGAGATGAACATCGTAGACGGAGTCCGTCACGTCGACAGCGTTGAATCGGCGATCCATGATGTCGCGCACGAACAAATCGCGATGGGCGCCGTTGAGATGACGCATCAGGTCATGCCGCCAGAGCATCCCAACCACGACGCCATCACGGGTGACGGCGACATCGCGAGGCCCTCCGTTGATTGCCTGCGCCAGTGGGGCGTCTGGGCGGATGCCGCCGGCCTCCCAGAGCGCGAACTGGCCGACCGGCAGCCGGCGCAACGCCAATTCCAACCGGACGAAGTTCGCTTCCATGTGCGCCGCGACGACAATGAAGATGCTGACGAGCGGCATCAGATAGTCGCCGACTAGCAGACCACCAATCGTCAGCAGGACGGCGAACACGTAGCCGATCATGACGGCCGCGCTCGTCGCCTCGGCCCGTCCGCGGAGCTGGGTCAACGCGGCCCGTAACACGCGCCCACCATCCATTGGAAAGGCGGGAATTAGATTGAAAACGGCCAGCAGCAGATTGGCGATCCACAGGTACAGAATGAATCCCGCCAGCGACACTTCGCTGGCGTAGAGCAGGATACTGACTGGATGATCCAGATGCCGGATCGCGACGACGATCAGCACCAGGGGCGTGAGCGCCATCGCGACCGCCAGGTTCATGGCCGGGCCGGCAAGGGCGATGATCGCTTCAGACTTCGGAGACAAGCGCATGTGCTCGACTCGGGCGACGCCGCCGATCGGCAGCAACGTGATGTCACGCACGCGTAGGCCGTGCTGGATCGCGACCAGCGCGTGCGCCAGTTCGTGCAACAGCACGCAGGCGAAAACCGCAAGCAGGACCGAAACACCGAAGATCACGCCTGCCAGGCCCTGCTGGGCGGCCACGCCCCACTCGTAAATGACCCAGAGCACGACAATCGCGAAGGTCGGGTGGACCTTCACGTCGATACCCTTGACCGTGCCGATCTGGATCGATCGCCCCACGTCGCGTGCCATTCCGTTTCACGAGAAAGTGCTGGAAGCGGCCGTTCGCCGCGCCGATGCAGGTCAGGACTAGTCCATCATAGCAAACACTCGCGGCAGAGTCACGAACAAGTGTTCGTACAGTT
>JBBECJ010000390.1:0-1931 GCA_040881885.1 Thermomicrobiales bacterium
ATCGGCATGATTTCTGGCCATCGATGTACTTACGATGAATTAGTAGGAACAGGTGAGACAGTGCCTCGCCCCTACCGGATCAGGCTCTACGTTCCTCGTTCCTCGAGTTCCGCCAGATGCCACTGTTCGTGGCGGACGAGGTAGGCGAGTTGCTGGGTGACGGTCATCCGGCCGAATTCCGGGTGGGTTCCGGCGCGCTGCCAGGCGTCGGCGTCGAGGCCGCTGAAGCGCGCGATGGTTGCCTGGCGTGCCTGGGTCAGGTCCTCCAGCATTCCGGCGATAGTTGGCGGCGTTCCCTCATCGTCCGCTCCGATCTCGTTCGGATCGACCGAGACGAATAGCGGCTCGTCCTCATCCAGCATTCGGACAGCCCGGCTGACGAGTAACGCTTCCGAGCCGAGCAGGTGGGCGAGGATGGCGCGAAACGGCCAGACGCCCTGGTCGGCCTGCGCCTCGCTGACGCCGGCGCTGATCCGCTGGATGTCGGCCAGGTTGCTCGCCATTGCCTCCAGCACCTCGTCGGGCGTCATCGGCGCGTTGTACCAGACGGGCGGGAAGGGCTGGAAGGTCAGCCGCCGCGCCCGGCACGTCGGGCAGACCTCGGGCGGCTGGCCGAGCATGACCTGGCCGCAGTGACGACAGGCGTTGGTTTCCGGCGTGTCCGCCTGGGTTGGGAAGCCATCGGCGCGCAACGTGGCGAGCGCCTGGGTCATCGCCTCGACCGGCGCGCCGGTTCCCAGATCACGCAGATCGTCGATGGCAGCCTCGATCGCCTCGTAGAGGCCGCTGTTGGGCCGCGGCCTGTCGAGCGTCGCCCGCGCGCCCTCGCCAAATGCTGTCGCGCGGAAGAGCTTGGCGACGTTATACTGCCCCTCGTCCTCCAGCCCGCGCGCGATCGCCAGCAGGCGGATGATCCGCGCTCCGGTCGCTTGCTGGTCCTGGTGCTGTTCGGTCATCTCGCTTCACTCCTGTAGCGTCATCCCAACGACGATTGCGACGGGTTGCTCTACCCGATGGCAGGCACTCCCGACTCCGCCAGCTTCTGATTGAGTTGGGCGACCTCGCGATCGATCATCTGCTGCAACGCCGCAATGCCATCGTCTGCTTGCTGGCTGAGCATCGCAAATACCTCGCGGGTCTGTTCGGGAGGCCGTGAATCACCATAGGAGACTGTCGACTGAAGCGAGGCAAGCTTGCTGTTGACCTTCGGCGGGTAGTTGAACGAATCCGCCGCGCCGCGGCTGCGTGACTCGACCAGGTTGTTCTCGGCCTCCAGCAACTGCTCGCGGACGCGCTCCGCCTCGTTCGCCAGATCCGCGTTGCCGGCGTCGTTCAGGCGCGACTCCCAGGCGGAAATCTGCTCGCGCAGGCTGCGGCTGCGCTTGACGAGATCATGCACCTGCCCCAGCTTGTCACGCACTTCAATCAATAACTCGAACTGCGCTCTCAGGTCATCGTCGGTCGCGGTGATGCGCGGATCGCGGACGATCTCGAACTCCTGCGTCCACTCCTGTCCATCGATCTCCAGCCGCGCCTGATACTTGCCCGGCGCGGCGACCGGACCGACCGTGCTGCCGCCCCAGTAGAGCGAAAGCGCCGTGTTCTCCAGCCTGGTCGCGTCGGGGTAGCGCATGTTCCAGACGAATCGGTGCACGCCCGGCTCGGTCTTCAGCCGCATCAGCCGCGGCTGCTCCTTGGCCTCGTCCTCGCTGGAGTAGCGCCGGACAACCTCGCCATCCGCGTTCAGGAAGCTGAGCGCGACCTCCTTCGGCTCCGGCCCTGCCACCCTGTAGGTCAGCGCGACGCCGATCGGCGCGTTCTCGCCGGCGTTGAGCAATTCGACGTGCGTCGTGTCACCATCGTCATCCTTGCGAATGACGCCCATCACGTCGCTGCCACCGGTGTTGATCGACACCTTGTAGCCAACCGTG
>JBBECJ010000391.1:0-12114 GCA_040881885.1 Thermomicrobiales bacterium
GGGGCGGGGCGCTGACTCGCCCTGCTCGATCCCCGGCGCGCTCGGGTGGGGATGAAGGGCGAGTCAGTGCCTCGCCCCTACCGGCGGGGTATGCTTACGCATCACGCATCATGGACTACTTCCCGCCGATGCTCGCACGGTGGCGTTCGACGGCGGCCCGGACGGTTTCGTCGCCGGTGGCGATGATCTGGGCGGCCAGAATGGCGGCGTTGCGAGCGCCTGCCTTGCCGACGGCGACGGTGGCGACCGGGACGCCGGCCGGCATCTGGACAATCGCAAGCAGCGCGTCCAGTCCGTTCAGGTCGGTCGTCGGCAACGGAACGCCGATCACCGGCAGCGTCGTCCAGGAGGCGATCACCCCCGGCAGATGCGCGGCGCCTCCCGCCCCGGCGATGACAACCTCGATGCCCTGTTCGCGGGCGGTCTCCGCCAGTTCATGCACCTTCGCCGGCATCCGGTGCGCTGACATCACCTCCAGCCTGCAGGGAATGCCGAGCTCTCCCAGCAGCCGTTCCGTCTCGCTCATGAATGGCCTGTCGCTCTCGCTGCCCATCACGATCGCCACCCGTGGCTTGCCGCTGTTACTCAACCTCGTTGCCTCCTTCTCCATCGACACCAGTCCGCCGTTGCCCGACGAAAACCTCGCCCATCCGATGCGCCTCGCCGTACACCAATCGCAACGGCGCGCCTGATGCGCGGGCCACCGCGGCACAATCCGTGTACTCCGGCACGGCTTCAAGCACCCGGCCACGCCAGATCTTCAGCTTCAGACGTACATCGCCCCAACGTGTCGCGACCGTCTCCCAGTCGCGTCCGGCCTTCGTCCGGTCGATCGGCAGCGCCCGGACGCCGAACGTCGTTGAGTTCTCTATCAGCGTCTGTTCGACCTGCCGTCGGTCGCCTGTAGCGACTATCGCGCTGACCTTCGTGGCCGGTCGCCCGCGCTTCATGACGATCGGCGTCAGAAAGACATCCAGCGCGCCGGACTCGAACAGCCGCTCGATCAGCAGCTCGTAGTATTCAGGATTCATGTCGTCGATGTTGGTTTCGAGGAGCAGCTCAGACGCCGCACGCGGGCTGTCGGCCCCGGCGGCAGTCGCGTCCTCCTCGATCTCGCCGATCCAGAGGCGCAGTGCGTTGGGCCACGGCAGCTCGCGGCGACCATAGCCGTATCCGACGGCGGTCGCGCGGAACTCGGGCCGCTGAAACTCCGCCAGCGTCGTCAGGATCGCCGCGCCGGTCGGCGTTAGCAGCTCGGCCTCGATCTCGGCGTCGAGCGACGGGGCGCCGGCGTGCGCCAACAGCCTGGCTGTCGCCGGCGCCGGAATTGGGATCGTGCCATGCATGGAACGCGCGAAACCACGTCCGAGGGCTGGGGGGCCGGAGTAGACGCGCTCCACGCCAAGCAGATGCAGCCCGGCCGCCACGCCGACAATATCGACGATCGCGTCGATCCCGCCGACTTCGTGGAAATGCACGCTCTCGAGATCAGCGCCGTGCACATGCGCTTCGGCGCGCGCCAGCGACAGGAACGTCGCCGTCGCGGCGTCGCGAACCGGCTCCGGCAGGTCGGCGTCGGCAAGGATCGCCTGGATGACGCCCCAGTCACGCGAATGTGTCGCGTCGTCGGCAATGACCGTGACACGCTTGCCGCCGATGCCGTGCTGGCTGACCGGCTCCGCCGTCAGTTCCCAGCCGTCGAGCCTCAGTCCGGCCAGGACACGCTTCAGCTCGTCGAGTGGCACGCCGCAATCAACCAGCGCGCCGAGCGCCATGTCGCCGCTGGCTCCCGAAAACGGATCGAAATACGCGATGCGCACGCCAGTACCCCCGGTCTGCCTCAACCACCGGCTTGCGAGGATACTACGTCGCGATCGTCAGATCATCTAAGGATGTAACGGGGAATCAGCCAGCGAATCAGGACGCCTCAACGGGCGTCGAGTCACGCTTCTGCTGCTCGATGTGAAGCTGTCCGCAGGCGGCGGCGATTTCGACGCCGCGTGAATAGCGAACGGTGGCGGGGATGCCGGACGCGTTCAGGATCTCGGCGAAGCGGTCGATTCGCTCGGCGCTCGGGCGCTCGTAGGGGAAGGCCGGCGTCGGGTTGAGCGGGATCAGGTTCACATGACAGAGTAGCCCCTTCAGCCGCTTCGCAAGCTGACGCGCGTCGTCGTCGCTATCGTTGACGCTGGCGATCAGCACGTACTCGAACGAGACACGCCGGCGAGTCGTGCCGATATAGCGGCGGACGCTAGCGATCAGCTCATTCAGCGGCCAGCGCCGGTTGAGCGGCACCATCGTTGAGCGCAACTCGTCGTTCGCGGCGTGGATCGAGATCGCCAGGTTGACCTGGTACGGCTCGGTCGCCAGCTTGTCGATGAACGGCACGACGCCTGAGGTCGAGACGGTGATCCGGCGTGAACCGAAACGCATGCCTTCCGGCTGGTTCAGGATCGCGACCATCTTCATCACGTTCTCGTAATTATGGAACGGCTCGCCCATCCCCATCATGACGATGTTCGTCAGCGGCCGGCCGCGCTCCTTCGAGCGTCGCGCTACGTCAACCACCTGCGCCACCATCTCACCGGCGCTCAGGTTGCGCTGTAAGCCCATCAGCCCGGTCGCGCAGAACGAGCAGCCAACGGCACAGCCAACCTGGCATGAGACACAGACTGTCGAGCGGTCTGGATAGAACATCAGGACTGTTTCGAGCGTCTGGCCATCCGCCGTCTGGTAGAGCATCTTGACCGTCTCACCGTCGTCGGTGGCAACCTCGTGGATCGGCGTCAACGCCTGAATCGGGAGATCCTCGGCCAGCCGCGCGCGCATGGCGACCGGCAGCACCGTCACCTGGCTGTAGTCGGTGGCGAAGTTGCGAAAGACCCAGTTGTAGAGCTGCTTCGCGCGGTAGGCAGGCTCGCCCCGCTCGCGAAACCAGTCCGTCAATTCGTCAAGCGTGTACTCAAACACGCTATGCGGCTTGAAGCGCGCACGGGCCGCCGGTCGGGCCATCGCGTCGGTAGTTGTCGTGTCCTCGATCGCGATCATGTTCATCGTTGAAGTATACCGCACTCGGTGCTTGTTATGTAGAGTGCGATGGCACGGTTTCCGAGTATGATGCGCATGGATTAGGCTGATTGCGAAAAGGGAGGAAGCGATGACGACCAATTGGAGCGAAGTCGAGAAGATCGTTCGGAACGCCGAAGAACGCGGCGCTGTCGGCGTCACGATCGTCGCGCCGGACGGTGAGCGCTGGAGCCACAACGGCAGCCGCCAGTTCAAGGCTGCCAGCTGCGTCAAGATTCCGCTTATGATCGAGATCTACCGTCAGGTCGATCGAGGCCAGCGCAACCTGGACGACACCTTCGTCCTGCGTGACAGCGAGAAGGCGGTCGGCAGCGGCGTCATGCTCCACCTGCACGACGGCATAGAATTGACGGTCAACGACCTGATTTATCTGATGATCTCAATCTCGGACAACACCGCGACCAACGTCCTGATCGACATGGCCGGCATGGAGAACGTCAACGCCGTCATGCGCGAACTCGAGATGACCGGCTCAAACCTGGGCCGCAAGATGAAGGGCCGCCCGGCGATCGAGGGCGAGGTCGAGAACCTGGCGACATCCGACGACTACGTCACCGTCATCGAAGCGATCCTCGACGGCACAGCCGCATCGGCGACATCATGCGAAGCGATGACATCGATGCTGGAGAAACAGTCGAACACGCGACGAATCTCGCGCTACCTGCCCGAGGACGACAAGATCCGCTGGGGCACGAAGACCGGCAGCATCAAGGGTGTCACCAACGACGCCGGCTTCGTGATGACGGGCGACGGACGGCTCGTCATCGCCGTCTTCTGCGAGGGGCTGCCCGACCAGCACACCGGCGAACAAGTCATCGGCGAACTGACACGCGCGGCGTTGAAGGCCACCGGCCTGGTCGAACCGCTCTACACCAGCTAGGTCGACGCGGACGCTGCCTCGCCGGGGCAGCGTCCCTCGCGGTAATCGATCAGCAGTTCCTCGGCGAGGAGCCAGCGCCAGTCGCCGTCAACCTTGATGACGTCCCAGGTGCGCGGGAAAATCTCGTTGCCCTGCGTGAGGTCGACGCCAACGACAGTCACTTCAACCTCGCCCAGTTCCGGAACGTTGCGCGTCACTTCGTTCTCGCTGGTGATGTCGATCTCGTCAACGACTGGATTGGCGCCTTCTTGCGCCTGAAGGCTGCAGTCAACGAACCGGTCTTCGGCAACGAGCGCCTGGTGATCGGGATGGAGCGAGTCGTACGCCGCCGCGTAGTCGCTTTCGCTGAACGACTCGACCAGGTCTTCAACCGCTTCGCCGGCGGACTCGCCGCCACCACAACCGGCCAGCAGTGTCACCAATGAGACAGAGATGAAAAGTAACCGCACGTCTGTGTCACTCCCGGCATTGCTACGACGTTGACCGATCAAAGGCGGCCATGCAGCCCGACCGGCCAGATTCTTGCACAGTTGGCTACCAGCGTGCTCCCATCGAGTCCTTCAGACGAGCATGCAAACCCCGCGACTTTGTGATAGGTTACGCAATCGGTGGGTAGTCGCCGAAGGTGGCGCCGGCCGAGAACAAATCGTGAGTAGTCGAGACAAGGAAAGAGACGTATGCCGCAGTTCGGAAGGCAGATCACCGACCGGCCCATCCGCCGGCGAATGAACCGTTCATTGCTGCATGCACTCTCGACTATTGGATTGCTCGTAACCATCATGATTGTGCTGTCGGCCTGCGCGGGCGTCAACGATAGCGGCAGCCACCCTGACTTCATCGAGACGCAGGCAGCCGGCCAGCCCGCCGAGGAGGACGGCCACGGTGACGAGGACGGAACGCCTGAGCCTGGCTCGCCTGAACCCGGCACGCCGGAGCCCGGCGGGGAGGCCACAGAGGGCGCCGGCGGGGACGGCGGCGAGGATCTGGCTGCCGTGGGCCAGGAGCTTGCCGGATCGAACGGCTGCACCGGCTGTCACTCTATCGACGGCTCGGTCATTGTCGGCCCGAGCTGGCAGGGCCTCTACGGGTCCGAAGTCACGCTGACCGACGGCTCGACCGTGACCGGCGACGACTCCTACATCGCCGAGTCGATCCGCGACCCGAGCGCGAAGATCCACGACGGCTTCCAGGACATCATGCCGAAGATCTATGCCGAGTGGACCGAGGAGCAGGTCAACGCCATCATCGCCTACATTCAGACGCTGGAATAGAGAACCACCGTCAACTCCTACTCAGCCTCAAAGTTGATCGGGTTGCCCGCGAAGTGGCATTCGGCGTGGATCTGGGCATGCTGCGGGCCACGATAGACACAGCGCGAGCAGTGCGTGAGCGCGAAGAAGTGGTCGAACAGGCGCGCGTCCATACGGGTCAGTGGCTTGTCGACCGCTAGCCGTTTGTACTCCGCGAGGACGAGCCCTTGCAGCTCCTCCGGCAGGACATCCGGGTAGCGCAGCGAGTGTTCGGCGCCGCTGGAAACGTCCCGATAGGTGATGATGCGCCCTTCGTCGGATTGCTCGTCGGCGATGACCTGCATGACTCCCCAATCGACACCGGCCGTCGCTGAGAGGTATTGCAGCAGCCGCGCCTTGTCGATCGTGCGAGTCGCCAACTGTTCCAACAGCGGCATCACGCGTCGGACGACATCCTGAGTTGCCTTGTATGCCATGAGTTTCGCTTCAACATTCTGTCATTGCGTAATGCGAGATGCGATTCGCGTGATGGGCTCAACGATTCACGCCAACTACACTTCCTGACGCTTCACGTGTCACGCGTCACGCATATCTAGCGTCAAGCATACACGCTGCAATGTCCGTACAGTGGGCTCGTTTGCAATCAGTGTCCCGCTTGGGCGATACTCGCGCAGGTATGAACGACGCAGTGAACCGGCCGCTAGTCCCGGACGACATCATCGGCATTTCGGACAGCCTCGCTAGCGCCCTACGCGAGCGAGGCTGGACATGCGCGACAGCCGAGTCGTGCACCGGAGGCGGCATCGCGCTCGGGATCACCAGCATCGCCGGTTCGTCGGATTACATGCTCGGCGGGATCGTCGCCTACTCAAACGAGGTCAAGCGATCGCTGCTGCGCGTACGTCAGACGACACTCGATAGCGTCGGAGCTGTCAGCGAGGACTGCGCCCGCGAGATGGCGCGTGGTGTGCGACAGGCGCTTGGGGCCGATGTCGGCATCTCCAGCACGGGCATCGCCGGCCCCGGAGGCGCGACCGCCCGCAAGCCGGTCGGACTGGTCTACATCGCCGTCGCGACTCCCGAGACGCACGAGGTCCGGGAACTGCGACTCAGCGGCAGTCGTCAACACATCATGCGCGAATCGGCGCTGCTGGCGCTCAGGCTGGCACATTCGGTGATCATTGATGGCGCACAGGCGCCCGAGACGGAGACATAGACGCGGTGGCGGCAATCAGGAATCTCAGCACGGCCGGGCCGGCCAACTTCTTCGATAAGACGACGCTCGCCAATGGCGCGCGGATCGTCACGAGCCGGATGGACCACGTCCACTCGGCCAGCGTCATCTTCAACTTCAGCGTCGGCTCGCGCTTTGAGTCAGACCAGCACGCCGGCATCTCTCACGTCCTGGAGCACATGCTCTTCAAGGGGACCGAGAAGCGGCCAGACCCGGCCCAAATCTCCAGCGAGATCGAGGGCGTCGGCGGCATTCTGAACGCGGCGACCGGCCGCGAGAGCACCAACTACTGGGCCAAGATACCCAGCACGCACATCGAGCTGGCCTTCGATGTCCTCTCCGACATCCTGCGCAATTCGACCTTTCCGGTCGATGAACTTGAGAAGGAACGCTTCGTCATCTTCGAAGAGATCCGCGGCATTAATGACACACCCGACGACCTCGTCCATGATGTCATCGACGAGGTGATCTGGGACAACCAGCCGGTCGGCCGCTCGATCATCGGGACCGAGGAAACGGTCGGCGGAATCAGCGCGGACGATCTGCACAGATTCCTCGATCGCCACTACCGCCCCGAGCGGCTGGTGATTGCCGTCGCCGGCAAGGTCGATCACGATCACGTTGTCGAACTGGCCGAGCGCTATTTCGGCGACCTGCCGACCGGCGAAGGCGAACAGTTCGTTGCCGCCGAGCGCCAGCAGACCGAAGCGCGCGTGCGGCTCGTCACGCGTCCGACCGAGCAGGCGCATCTGTGCATCGGCCACCCGGCGATTCCGTACACCGACGAGCGCCGCTATACGCAGGGGATGCTCGACGCGATCCTTTCCAGCGGCATGAGCTCGCGCCTGTTCCAGGAGATTCGCGAGAAGCTCGGCCTGGTCTACTCCGTCTACGGCTACTTCCGTCAGTACGCCGATGTCGGGCAGGGCGTCGTCTACGCCGGCACCGATCTTCAGCGCGTTGACGAGACTATCCACGCGATCCTGATCGAGCTGGAGAAGCTGCGCCGCGACGAGGTGCCCGCCGAAGAGCTGCAACGCACGAAGGAGCTGCGCAAAGGCCGCATCCTGATGGGGATGGAGGACTCGCGTTCGGTCGCGGGCTGGATTGGCTCGCAGGAACTCACCTTCGGCGAAATCCTGACGCCCGAAGAGGTGATGGACAAGATCGACGCCGTCCGCGCCGACGAGATGCTGGACCTGGCCCGCGAGCTGATCCGCGAGGACCAGCTCTCGCTTGCCCTCGTCGGCCCGTACGAGGATGTCGCGCACTTCCGCTCGCAGCTCAAGTTCTGACGGTGCTGAACGGGATCGCGCCATGAGCGGCACGCTGAACCGGCAGGCGCGGATTCTGGTTGTCGAGGACGAGCGCAGCATTCTTTCGGCGATCCGGCGCGGGATGGCCTTCGAAGGCTACACGGTCGATGTCGCCGAGACCGGCGCCCAGGCGCTCGACAGCGTCCGCGACCGCCTGCCTGACCTGATCATCCTCGACATCATGCTGCCCGGCATCGACGGCATCGAGGTCTGTCGCCGTATCCGCGCAGCCGGCGAGGATGTCCCAATCCTGATGCTGACGGCGCGCGACGAGATCCAGGACCGGGTCGCCGGGCTGGACGCCGGCGCCGACGACTACCTGATCAAGCCGTTCGCCTTCGAGGAGCTGCTGGCGCGCGTCCGCGCGCTCCTGCGCCGTCTCGAACGGCACGAAGATGAACGCCTGGCCGGTGAGACGCTTCAGTTCGACGAATTGACGCTCGACACGAACACCCGTTACGCGCATCGCGGCGAGCGCCGGATCGAGCTGACGACGCGCGAGTTCGACCTGCTGATGATCTTCATGCGTCACCCCAACCAGGTCCTGCCGCGTGAGATGATCATGGAGCGCGTCTGGGGTTACGATTTCCCCGGCGAGTCGAACGTCCTCGAAGTCTATGTCAAGAACCTGCGCCGGCTGCTCGAAGCCGGCGGCGAGCCGCGCATCCTGCAAACCGTCCGTGGCGCGGGCTACGTCCTGCGTCGCGAATAGCACCCCAGAGGCGCCATGCCAATTCGCCTGCGAATCGCCCTCGCAACCGCCGGGATCATGGTCATCGCTCTAGCCGCCCTTGGCGCGGGCATGTACATCACGATGTCCAACTCACTCGAGACCGATCTGGACAATCGGCTTCAAGCTGTCTACAGGAGCTACAGCGACAACCCTGGAACGTGGCTGACGGAGCGGGGCGAGATCCGAGGATTGAGAACGAATCCCGAACCGTTCTCATCAGCCGGCTCGCTGATCCAGATGCTGAACGTCAACGGTGGAATCGAGGTGCAGTCAGAGAACCTGAGCGGCCAGGCGCTGCCCGTGAGCAGAGAGGTGTTGCAGCGCAACGCCGGTTTCGAGCCGGTCTATTATGACGCGACCATCAACGGCGATCCCATCCGTGTCTACTCAGGACGGCTGTCCGGCCCGAACAATAATCTGGTGGCCTACATTCAGGTGGCGGAACCGTTGCAACCGGTCCATGGGACGCTCAGCACGCTGAAGCGCAACATCATCTGGGGCTCGGTCTTCTCGACGTTGATGCTTGCCTGCGGCGCCTGGCTGGTTGGCGACGCCGCGATGCGCCCGCTGGCGAAGATGAGCCAGACAGCGCGCTCGATCGGCCGGACCGGCGACCTCTCGCAGCGCCTGCAACCCCCGCCGACACGCGATGAAGCGCAGCATCTGGCCGAGACGTTCAACGAGATGCTGGCGCGGCTTGAGGAGACGTTCAGCGCCCAGCGCCGCTTCGTCGCCGACGCTTCGCACGAGTTGCGGACGCCGCTGACGGCGCTACGCGCCAACGCCGACATCATGCTGCGCCAGATCGAGAGCGGCATCCACAGCCGCGACGATCTGGTCGAAGGGCTGACCGATGTCCGCGACGAAGTGGATCGGATGACGCGCCTTGTCCAGTATCTGTTGACACTGGCGCGCGCCGATGTCGGCTGGCGGCCCGAGCTGGAGGTTGTTGATCTGGTCGAGGTCGCCCGCGACGCGGCGCGGATCGCGTCACCGCTCATTCGCGGTCAGCAGTTCGAGATCGAGACGCCGCCGCCCGGCCCCAACGGCGTCGCTGCCCACGTCGATGTGCGCGGAAACGCCGACCAGCTACGCCAGTTGATCCTGATCCTGCTCGACAACGCGTTCACCTACGCTCCGGAAGGGAGCGACGTAAAGCTGGCGGCAACGCTGGACGACGACCAGGCGGTGCTGACGGTCCACGATAACGGACCAGGCATCGCGCCCGATCACCTGCGCCGCATCTTCGAGCGTTTCTTCCGTACTGACGACGCCCGCGCCCGCTCCTCCGGCGGAACCGGTCTCGGCCTCTCGATCGCGCGCTGGATCGTCGCCGTCCACGACGGACAGATCAGCGCCGACAGTAATCCACGCGACGGCACGACCTTCAAGGTCCGCTTGCCGCTGCTGCCGCTCGACACCGACACGATGACCGCGCGGAGGGATGCCGCACGGGCGACGCAGTCGACGTGATGCCAACCTCTTGGAGACTACAACGCGCATCGATCGCTACTACCAGCCCAACTCCCGCCGCTTGCGTTCGACGAGCGCAAGGCTCGGCGCCATCCACGGCGGCGACGCGGGCTCAGCCAGGATCTCGGCGACGGTCATCCAGCGCAACGCGGCGACCTCACCGGGATCAGAGATCGTTGGTGTCCCAGAGACGTAATGACAGAGGTAGACGATATCAACGACCGGGGTTCCGTCGTTGGGAGCGATGAAGGAGTGGCTTTCGACGTACATGATCTCGTCGACGATCGCACCGGTCTCTTCTTCAACCTCGCGCGCCACCGTCCGCTCGATCACATCGGAGGTCACGGAGAAGTCGAGCTTTCCGCCGGGGAAGGCCAACATCCCTGCGGCGTGGTCTTCCTCGTCTCCGCGGACGATCACGAGATAGCGGCCATCGTGGTAGACGGCCGCTTCGACGTTGATCAGCACCAGTCCCAGGTCCACTACATCGCCTCGGGCGCGGCGATTGCCAGCAACGCCAAGCCGTTGGCCAGCGCCTGCCGCGTCGCCGCGACCAGCGCGATCCGCATCGCGCGGGTCGGCTCGGGAGCGGTCAGAACCGGGCGCTTGTCGATGTCGGCATAGAAGTCGTTGAAGCGGCGGGCGAGGTCGTAGACCCAGGTCGCGATCAGGAGCGGCTTGTAGTCGGTCGCTGCGCGCTGGACTTCAGACGGGAAGCTACCGATTTGTTGGATGAGGTCGATCTCCTCCGGCTGAAGGTCGTCGAAGACCAACTCGCCAACCGGCATCTGCTCGACGCGTTCGAGAATGCGACAGGCCCGCGCGTGGGCGTACTGGATGTACGGAGCAGCGTGACCGTCGAACGAGAGCGCCTCATCCATGTCGAAGACGATGACGCGGTTGTTGTCGCGGGCCAGCATCGCGTAGATGATGCTGCCGATGCCAACCTGTTCTGCGATCCTGTCCTTCTCAGCGTCGGTCAGGTGTACCTGTTTGGCCTTGTCCTCGATGATCTCACGCGCTCGGGCCCTTGCCTCTCGGGCCAGGTCGTCGTACAGGATGACGTTGCCCCTTCGGCTCGACATCGCCCCTTCCGGCAGCGTCACGATCTCATAACCGAGATGATGGCTCTTCTCGGCCTGCTCGAAGCCCAGCAGCTCCATGATCTTGAAGATCTGCTGCATGTAGAGCGACTGGCGAACGTCAATGACCCAGACCGAGCGGTCGATGCCGTAATCCTCGAACTTGCGCTTGGTCAGCGCCAGGTCTTTTGTGGCGTAGAGGGTCGTGCCGTCAGAGCGCAGGACAGGCATCGTCCGGTAGGTTTCCTTCTCCAGCCCGAGCTTCTCGTCGATCTTGACGACCGGCAGTCCGTCACTGACCTCGGCG
Organism: Thermomicrobiales bacterium; assembly: GCA_040881885.1. Classification (GTDB taxonomy): domain Bacteria; phylum Chloroflexota; class Chloroflexia; order Thermomicrobiales; family CFX8; genus JBBECJ01. The sequence continues at coordinate 11,363 of JBBECJ010000391.1, forward strand.
ATGCCGCTCTCCAGCAGGTCCCGGACAATCTCGCGGCCCTCGGCCTCGACCTGGCTCTCGAAGAACCAAACATCGAAATGGACACCCAGCTCGTCCCAGATCCGCCCAAAGCCGTCGAGGCTCCACTGCCGCGTTTCCTGCCAGAGTGTCATGAACTCCGGCTCCTCGCGCTCCCAGCGTTGGAATGTGTCGCGCACCTCCTGCTGCCAACGCGGGACGTGCGGCCACCAGTCGAGTCGCTCACCCAGGCGCTGCCAGCGCGCGTGGCGCTCCTCGGTCTGCTCGAGCGTGACCAGCGGCGGGATAACCGGCGGGCCGCCCGAGTGCGACGGAATCGGCGGCGCCTGCTGCGGCCCCTCGCGCCGGATCAGGTCGAGCTCATCTTCGAGCTGCCGCCCGACGATCGGCCAGAAGCGGGCGATCGTCGTGTCGTCATAGAGCGCGTCGGTCTTGATCTCGCGCTGGTTGGCGATCTGGCCAAGCAGGTAGGCGACATCCTCGCCTGGCGCGCCGGCTTTGTAGAGCTCCTTACACATTCGGTCAATCGCCGCCGCGAAGCCGGCGTCCATCTTCGCCAACTCGGTCAGCAGCCCGACCACCTCGTCGCGGTACTCGAGACGGCGGACAGACTCCGTGTAGAGGTTGCCGAGCCAGCGTCCGCGTTGGTCAGCCGGAACCTGCTTCGCCTCGTCGGCGTGAAACGCGGTGTAGCACCAGAGACAGCGGATGACGTGCAGGCCGATGTCGCCGGG
>JBBECJ010000392.1:0-1923 GCA_040881885.1 Thermomicrobiales bacterium
CGTCCGGCGGCCAGGCAAGGACGCCGAGGGCGGGCTTGAGATGCTGGCCGAGGATGACGAGCGCGTAACCGTCCGCGTGCCGGCCTTCGCGCCGTCGAATTGGTTTGGGCGGACGGCGGCCGGGCGCGGCTGGGCCGGGATGGCCTGGCTGGTCGGGCTGCCGGGCAACGTCGGCGGCGCGATCGTTAACAACGCCGGCGCGCACGGCGGCGAGATGAAAGATCACCTCGTCTCGTTGCGGATGGTTGATGCTTCGGGCGCGCTGATCGAGCGCGAGCGCGACTGGCTCGAGCCAGCCTATCGCTACACGCGCCTCAAGCACGCGCAGCGTCCGCGCGAGTTGGTCGTCGTCGATGGGACGTTCCGCTTTGCGCGTGGCGACGCCGTCGCCCTCAGGACCGAGGCGGACGAGTACGGCGCCTACCGCGACGAGAGCCAGCCGACCGGCGCCTGCGCCGGCTCGATCTTCAAGAACCCGGACGACGATTACTCCGGCGCGCTGATCGAGCGTTGTGGCCTGAAGGGAACGCGCGTCGGCGGGGCGATCGTTTCCATCAAGCACGCCAACTTCATCGTCAACGACGCCGGCGCGACGGCGGCCGACATCGTCGGGCTGATAGCTGTCGTCCAGGAGGCGGTCCAGCGCGAGACAGGCGTCCTGCTCGAACCGGAGATCGAACGGATTGGGGACTGGTCATGAGTTCCGGCGGAAGCGGTCAGCGTATCCGCGTCGGCGTCATCTTCGGCGGGCGCTCCGGCGAGCACGATGTCTCGCTGCGCTCGGCGCAGACGGTGATCGGCGCGCTCGAAGCCAGCGGCCACGAGATCGTCCCGATCGGCATCACCCGCGAGGGCGCCTGGTTGACCGACGGCGACCCGATGCTGGCGCTCCAGTCGGCCTCGCCCCTCTTCGCGCTCGGAGACGGGGGCGCTCGCGAGCACGGCGAAGTCCTCGCTTCCGTCAACGCGCTCTCGATCCAGGCGAACCAGTCGCACGCGCCGGCCGTCATCCCAGCCGGCGGCTGGGCCAGCGAGCTGGATGTGATCTTCCCGGTCCTGCATGGCCCGATGGGCGAGGACGGCACCGTCCAGGGGCTGTTCGAGCTGGCCGGACTGCCGTACGTCGGCGCCGGCGTCATGTCGTCGGCCGTCTCGATGGACAAGGCGATCGCCAAGCAGGTACTGGCGCAGGCGGCCATTCCGCAGGCGCCGTGGCTGACGGTGCTGCGCAAGGAGTGGCAGCGCTTCCCGGACGCGATCCAGTCCGACATCGAGCGCGAACTGGGCTATCCATGCTTCGTCAAGCCAGCCAACCTCGGCTCAAGCGTCGGCATCAGCAAGGTTCATGACGCCAGCGAGCTGCCGGCCGCGATGCGTGAGGCGGGCAACCACGACCGCAAAATCGTCATCGAGAAGGGCATCAACGCCCGCGAGCTGGAAGTCTCGGTCCTCGGCAACGACGAGCCGGTCGCTTCCGTTGTCGGCGAGATCGTCCCGTCCGGCGAGTTTTACGATTACGAAGCGAAGTACGTCGATGACGACTCGGAACTGATCGTCCCGGCGCCGATCCCCGACGAGATCGCCGACGAGATTCGCAATGTCGCCGTCCGCGCCTTCCGCATCCTCGACTGCGCCGGAATGGCGCGGATCGACTTCCTGCTCGACCGCGAGACGCAACACATCTACCTCAACGAAGTCAACACGATCCCCGGCTTCACGGCGATCAGCATGTATCCGATCCTCTGGGAAGCCAGCGGCCTCGCCCTGCCCGACCTCGTCAGCCGCCTCGTCCAGCTCGCCGTCGAACGGCACGCCGAACGTCATGGGCAGGATTAGACGCGTGACACAACCCTGTAGGGGCCGATCCTGTATCGGCCCACGCCGTGAGGCGTCCTCGTGACACGTTGTACCGTTCCACACGGG
>JBBECJ010000393.1:0-12009 GCA_040881885.1 Thermomicrobiales bacterium
TGGGCTCACAGGTCGATTGCTGGCTCCCACCATCCCGCTCATCGTCGATACCGACGACTGGGAAGGCGACGGCGGCTGGAACCAGGCCGGTAACTACTCGTTCCTGCAACGGCGCCTGTTCGCCTGGCAGGAGCGCGACCTGCTACGCAGGGCAGACGCCGTCACTGCCGCGAGCCTGCTGCTTGCCAAGCGCGCGTCGCTTCTCCGAAGCCAATGTCCCGACCATGTGACATGGATTCCAAACGGCCTGGATGCTGCCTGGGCGCAACAGCTTGCGGCTCCCCGCGCCAGCGACGCGCGCACCAACGCTGACCCGAACGAGAGCGTCATCGTTCTGTACTCCCGATTTGCCGAGTTTCCAGCCGACTGGCTTGCCCGGTATCTTCACGCACTCTCCAGTCGGTTGCCGCCAGGCCATCGTGCTCGTCTCATGATTGTCGGCGATCCCCCTGATCCCGGCGCTGGGTTTCCGAATCTGGAGTTGCGGCAAATGGGATATGTCGCGTTGGATCGAATCCCTTTGCTTCTCTCTCGGGCACAGATCGCGTTGTTCCCATACGTAGATTCACTGATCTCGCGATCGAAGAACTCGGTCAAGCTGCTAGAACTGATGGCCTCCGGCTGCGCCATCGTCGCGTCGAACGTCGGCGATGTCCCGGCAGTCGTCGGCGATGCTGCCGTCCTCGTCAACCACGACTCGCCCGGGGCGTTCGCCGACGCCACGCTTGAACTGGCGCGAAATCCGGAACGCGTTCGGCGTCTCTCAGCGTCGGCTCAGCGTCGGGCGACAACGAACTTCAGCCTGCACGCGATCGCGGGCCGGCTTGCGGGCGCCTACCAGGCTGCGGGAGTTATCCGACAATGATCGAACGCGCGCTTCGGTGTCTGCCCGCCGTCGGTTGGATGGCGCTGATCTTCAGCTTGTCGTCACGGGAACAATTTCCGCAGCCGTTCGGTCTCTCGACGTTGCTGCTGGCCATCGCGGCGCACTTGGCAATGTATGGCGCGCTCGCGCTTCTGATCCTGTTCGCCATCAGCCGCGAGCAGCGCCCGACCCAGGCAACCCAACTCACCGCCGTCGTCCTGGCCTGCCTGTATGGGCTGAGCGACGAATTTCATCAATCCTTCGTCCCAGGCCGTGACGCCAGCTTCTTCGACGTGCTCGTCGACACGCTTGGCGCCTCGATCGCGGTTGGACTCTGGTCCTACCGGCGCTTTATCCTGTCAGCCGTCGTGTTCCGATGACGGCCACCGCCTATCGCGGGCCACTCGCGCGGTTAGCGATCGCCGTCGCCACCAGCTGCATGTCCAAGGTCACTCCCCGCATGGAGATGACTACGACGCACTGGAGCACTCAGTGAGCCGGCGGTTGAAAGCATTCATTCGCCGTGCTACCCTGCCCCATCACCTGGAAACCCGTCGATCGGGGTGATCCGCAACGAGCGGCCCATTCGTGAGGAATTGCCGTGGACATCGGACGCGCCTTCACGTTCATTACTTCAGACCCGAAGTGGATATCAAAGGTGCTGATCGGAGCGGCCGTGTCGCTCGTCCCGATCCTGAACCTGGCGTTGTACGGCTACGCGCTGGATGTCCTCAAGCGCGTCCATCAGGGCGTCGACCTTCCGCTACCGGAATGGGACGACTTCGGCGACTATTTCGTGCGCGGTTTGCTGGTCACGATTGGGGTCTTCATCTGGCAGATGCCGGTCATGGTAGTGTTCATCCCCGTCATCATCGTCGGAGTGATAACCGAGTCCGCGCTCATCTTCGTGGTTGGACTGGCCTGTCTGCTGCCACTCGCTATCATCACGGCGGCGATCGTCGGTCAGGTCGTTGCCGCGCGTTATGCCCTGAGCGGCGAGTTTTCATCGATGTTCGAAATCGGCGAGGTGTTGAGCGAGGCCAGACGAGGAGCCGGCGTCCTGTTGCTCTGTATTCTGGTCTACGCCGTGGCAGCGTTTGTCGGATTGTTCGTCGGTATCGTCACCTGCACCATTGGATTTTTCATCGTGACACCTTGGTTGACTTTGGCGCAGGCGCACCTGCTCGGGCAGGCATATCGACAAGTACGCGACCTTCCTCCTACGGCAGCCGCCGCGTTCTAGCGCGGTACAGCGGCAGCGTGCCTCAGTGATCGGCCCGTCTCGTGTTTGAGCTGCTGACCGGTCTGGGCCTGGCAATGCCTGCCGGCTTGAACGCATACATCCCACTGTTAGCGGTCGCGTTGGCCGACCGCTACACTGGACTTGTGCAGCTGGCCGCGCCGTACGATGTCGTCTCATCGCCACTCGCGATCGTCATCATCGCGATCTTGCTCGTGATCGAGCTCCTGGCGGACAAGATCCCGATCGTCGATCACGTCAACGACCTTATTCAATCGGGTATTCGCCCTTCGGCGGGCGCCGTCCTCCTGATGGCCAGCACCGATACGGTCGAGTCGATCAATCCGATCGTTGCGATGATCCTCGGCTTGCTCGTCGCCGGTGGGATTCATACCGCAAAAACGTCGTTCCGGCCGATCGTCACCGCGACGACTGCTGGCATCGGAAATCCGATCGTAAGCGCCGTCGAAGACGGCATCGCGATCGTCGTGACAGTCATCGCGCTGATAGCGCCCATTATCATCGCCCTTATCCTCCTCATGGTGACTTCGATGCTGATCGTGATGCTGCGCAGGCGGCGCGCGCACCGTAGCGCTGAGCCTGCCCAGGTTAGACGAACCTAGGATTGCGTCGTTTCGACTCATGCTTTATAATACAGAGTATTGCAGATTGAATCTTGCTGGGACGGTGAACGATGCAGTTTCAAGACTATTATTCCGTGCTCGGCGTGTCGCGCAGCGCCGATGAGGCAGAGATCAAGCGAGCCTATCGCGAAAAGGCCCGCAAGCTTCATCCCGATGTCAACAAGAGCGCCGACGCTGAGGAGCAATTCAAGGCCATCAACGAGGCCCACCAGGTGCTTTCGGACCCTGATAAGCGCTCGCGATACGACAGGTTCGGGTCGGACTGGGAACGCTACCAGTCTGCCGCCGACGCGGGCGCCGGCGCGGACTTCTCACAGTGGTTTAGCGGCCAGCCAGGCAGCAACCGCAACACGCGTTTCGATTACCGTACGAGCGGTGGCGAAGGGTTCTCGGACTTCTTCGAAACGTTGTTTGGCACGGGCGGAAGAACCGCGCGGACGCAACGCCGGGTCCCGCGACGTGGCGAGGACCACGAGTACCCGATCGATGTGTCGTTGGCTGACGCCTTCACTGGCACGACACGCGCCTTCGAAATGCTGACCCCACAGGTCTGCTCCGAATGCGGCGGGACCGGCATGGTCCAGGGGAGCATCTGTTTCGCCTGCGAAGCCACCGGATCGACGTCGAAGCGCAGCCGGATCGAAGTGACGATCCCGGCCGGAATCCGCGACGGGCAACGTGTGCGGGTCGCCGGCAAGGGCTCGCCGGGCCGCGATGGAGGGCCGGCAGGCGATGTCTACTTGCGGGTCCGCATCAAGCCCGACCCGACTTTCGCGCTCGAAGGCAACGATCTCAAGACCGAAGTCAATGTTCCGCTCTATTCAACAATTCTTGGCGGCGAGACGATTGTCCGCACGATCTCGAGTCGCGTGGCCTTGACGATCCCCCCGGAAACGCAAAACGGCCGCGTCTTCCGCCTGCGCAAGCAGGGTTGGCCGATCGCCCCGGGTTCCGCCGATCGCGGCGACTTGCTGGCCCGCGTCAACGTGGTCCTGCCGACACACCTGTCGGACCGCGAGCGTGAGCTGTTCGAGCAGCTCCGCGAGGCCCGTCAACCCGCAGGAACCACCTCCGGCGCGTGATAGAATCGGTGGTTGGCGGCCAGCCGGGATAGTCTGCCGTCGCCCCGCCGATCATGTCGAACCGCTCGCACGGGGGATGGTTTAGATGCCGGTAACGATCGTTCTTGGTGGCCAGTGGGGTGACGAGGGCAAGGGCAAGATCATCGACGCCCTCGCCAACCGCGCCGATGTCGTGATCCGTGCCAACGGCGGCGCCAATGCCGGTCACACCGTCGTGACGGACAAAGGCGTCTTCAAGTTCCACCTGATCCCCTCAGGCATCCTGCACCCCGACTGCCTCTGCGTAATCGGCGCCGGTGTGTCGCTGAACCCAAAGACGCTTCTTGAAGAACTCGATCGGCTCACGGAGCGCGGCATCCAGTCGCCGAATCTGCGAGTTTCCAGCCGCTGCCATCTCATCATGCCGTATCACCCGGTCCTCGACCGCCTCGAGGAGGCGAGCCGTGGCGACGACATGATCGGGACGACCCAGACCGGCAATGGTCCATGTTACGCGGACAAGGCCGCCCGCCGCGGCATCCGTCTGGCCGACATCATCGACCCCGAGCATCTCAACCAGCGGCTTGCGCCGATCCTGGCCGAAAAGAATGCGCTGCTTCAGGCTGTCTATGGTCAGCCGCCGTTCGACCTCAACCAGATGGCGGAAGAGTACGCCGCCTACGGCGAACGGATCGCTCCATATTTGGCGGACGTGGAGTCCGATGTTCAGGACGCCGTCGAAGCCAATCGGACCGTTATCGTCGAAGGCGCGCAAGCCGCGATGCTTGACATTGACTTCGGAACCTATCCGTTCGTGACGTCGTCGTCTCCAACCGCCGCCGGCGTCTGCCAAGGCGCCGGCATCGCGCCGACACAAGTCGGGCGCGTGATTGGCGTCTACAAGGCGTACCTGACTCGTGTTGGGGCCGGCGGTTTCCCGACCGAGCTGCACAATGAGACCGGCGCTCTCCTGCGCGAGCGAGGCGTCGAGTTCGGCACAACAACTGGCCGGCCGCGTCGCACCGGCTGGTTCGACGCGGTCCAGGCGCGTTACACGGCTCGCCTGAATGGCGTCACCGAAATCGCGCTCACGAAGTTCGATGTGCTCGACGGCATGCGGACGGTGCGCATTTGCACCGGCTACAATCTCGACGGTCGCGAGATTGCCTCGCCGCCGGCCCTCATCAACGACTACGACCGCGTTGAGCCGGTCTACGAGGATCTGTCAGGCTGGAGCGAGGAAACGACGGCGGCTGAGGGCATAGCCGATCTCCCGCCTTCAGCTCGCGCATATGTCCACCGGATCGCAGAGCTGGTGGGCGTCGATGTCCGCTATGTTGGTGTCGGACCGCACCGCCGTCAACTGCTCGATTCCGCGCTCGCCGCCGATTAGGCGAGCGCGTCAAGCTCGGGCCGTGCGCCGCGCGACATCAGCGTCCCAATCGCCTCGCGCACATTCAGCCGCCCATCGAGGACGCTAACAACAGTCGCCGCGATTGGCATCTCCACGCTGTAACGTTGGGCGAGCTCCAGCGCCGCACGCGCCGTCGTCAATCCTTCGACAACGTGCGGCGATCCCGCGGACGCCTCGGCAAGCGTCACACCCTTGCCCAGACGCTCGCCGAAGTTGCGATTGCGGCTCAGCGGGCTCTGGCAGGTCGCGATCAGATCACCGAGGCCGCTCAACCCACCAAACGTCAGCGGGTTCGCGCCGGCCGCGACGCCAAGGCGGATCATCTCGGCCAGGCCGCGCGTCATGAACGACGCCTTCGCGTTCTGGCCAAGGCCGAGGCCGTCGGCCACTCCCGCGCCGAGCGCGACGATGTTCTTCAGCGCCCCGCCCAGCTCCACGCCGATGACGTCGCGGCTCGTGTAGATGCGGAACGAAGCCGCCGACAGCAACTGCTGGGCGAATTGAGCGTGTTCGTCACTGCTACTGGCGATCACCGCGGACGCCGGTAGTCCGGTCGCGATCTCGCGAGCCAGATTTGGTCCCGATAGCACGCAAACGCGATCGGAAGCGACGCCCGACGCGGCGGTGATGACCTCTGACATTCGCAGCAACGAGCCGAGCTCAAGCCCCTTCGCGCAGCTCACCAGCAGGCAATTGTCGTCGACGGAGTTCCCAACCAGTTCCGCCGCCGAGCGCATCTCCTGAGACGGAACCACCAACGCGACAACCGAGGCAGTCCTCGCCGCCATAATGAGGTCGTGAGTGATCTCGACCCGGTCGCTGACGCGGATGCTCGGCAGATATCGCTCATTCTCGCGCGTTGACGCGATTCGGGCCGCGTGAGATTCGGTGCGCGCAACCAACGTGCATCGCCGCCCGGTGGACGCAATCAGGTTCGCCAGCGTCGTTCCCCACGCCCCGGCGCCAACGATGACAACTTGGCCGGCGTTGCAGAACTGAGCGACATCTGCGTTTGACATTCTCATCCCCTCATTCCTAGACTGACGGTGCGGTGAAGTCCGCGTTCAGTGAAGGGATCGATGCTCCGTGCTCGACGCGAAACAGATCCAGGCGATTATCCCCCATCGCTACCCATTTCTCCTCGTCGATCGCATCGTCGAAATCGAGTACGGCGTCCGCGCCGTCGGAATCAAGAACGTCACGATCAACGAACCGTTCTTTCAGGGTCACTTCCCCGACTACCCGGTCATGCCCGGCGTGTTGATAGTTGAGGCGCTCGCGCAAGTTGGCGCTGTCGCAATTCTCGGGATGGACGAGTTCAAAGGCAAGATGCCGTTCTTCGCCGGCATTGACGGAGTTCGATTCAAACGCCAGGTCAAACCCGGCGACACACTCCGGCTCGAAGTCGAGCTGGGCAAGATGCGTCGTGGCGTCGGGATGGGCAACGCGACGGCTACCGTTGATGGTGAGTTGGCTGTTCGGGGCGAACTGATGTTCGCCGTCGCCGACATCTCCGCCGCGTCGTGACATCCACGGCCGGCCATCCACGTCGCGTGGCGATCCTCAAGCCGTGCTGCATTGGCGATTGCGTCATGGCGCTGCCGGCAATCGACGCGCTGACCGACGCCTGGCAAGGAGCCACGTTCAGCGCGTATGTCGGCCGTCACTCGCGTGCCGCCTTCGAGTTCCGGCCGGCCTTGTCGCTGCTGCCAATCCCAAACTCAATCGACCTGCAATCCGCCCTGCTCCTGGCGCGCAGTCTTCGCCAGCAAGAATACGACGCGGTGATTGTGCTCGATCGTTCGCGTTGGCTGCGGCTGGCGGCGCGCCTCTCGCGGGCGCCGGTCACCGGCTCGGCGCGCTCAATGTCACCGGAACTCCGCCACGAATCTGACGTGTATCTTGACATCGTCCGTGAGCTCGGCGTCCGGACTCCTCGAAGCACGCCATCAATCCAACCATCTCCAGACGCCGAACGCCTGGCGTCCGAGCTGCTGTTTGATGTCTCATCGCCGTTCGCGGTGCTCCAGACAGGCGGCGCCCGGAATCCCGGCGTCAACATGCTCGACAAGCGCTGGCCCAAGCGCCGAATCATCCAGCTCGCGACCAAACTTGAGCGGGCCGGCGTTGCGGTCGTCCTGAGCGGTGGACCTGGAGACGTGGAGATCACGACCCAGGTTGCCAACCAGGCCAGCATACCAGCGTCGCGAATCCTGGCTGGCCGGGCGGACCTCGGCACGCTCGCGGCGGTGCTGCGTCGAGCCGCCGTCTATGTCGGACCGGACACCGGCGTCAGTCATGTTGCCGCCGCCGTCGGCGTACCAACGATCGCGATCTTCGGGCCGACCAATCCGAGACGCTACCGGCCACTTGGGAGCCAGGTCCAGGTGCTCGCGCCACCCGAGTCATGGACGATTCCCGATCGCGATCTGCGCCAGCCATCGGCGACGACCACGAAAGCCTCAACCGAGTCCATCTCGGTCGCGCAAGTCGTTGCGGCAGTTCACCGCGCCGTCAACCTTGCTCACGGAATCCATCAATGCGACGGATAGCGTCGCAGGTTCGCGACAGGTTGTTACCGGTCGCCGCCTGGACGCGACGCCGACGCTGGAATGCCTCCGACGACACCATCCTGATCGTCCAGCCGGATCACCTCGGCGACATCCTCCTGTCACAGCCCGCCGTGCGGCATCTACGCGAAATCCATCCGGACAGCCGCCTGATCGCCGTGGTTGGCCCGTGGTCGCGCGAGATCGCGACCATCGCCTGGCCCGTCGATGCGGTCGTGACGGTTGCCTTCCCAGGTTTCACGAGGGCGCCGGCGGCGTCCCCCATCGCGCCGTATCGCCAGCTCAAGCGCGAAGCACGCCGCATCCGAGCGCTCCGCGCGAAATCGGCCTACATCCTGCGGCCCGACGCCTGGTGGGCAGCCTGGCTCGCTTCGATGTCGGTGCCCGACGTGGTCTGCTCCGACGAGCCTCGAACGCGACGATTCGCGACGCGAGTCGTCACGGTACCCGACCACGAACACGCGGCCCTGCGGGCGCTGCGAATCGCGGCGGGAGCTGGCGGGCAAGACATTACCGCGGCGTCGTCCCGAAGGCTCTGTCTTCCCGAGTCAGCCGATGCCGCGCGCGAGGCAAACCGCTTGAGAAATGAGCGCGGCGTCGCCGGCCGCTATCTGGTCATCCATCCCGGCTCAGGCACATTCGTCAAGGAATGGCCGGCCGCACGCTGGAAGGCGGTCGCTGACGCGTTCGCGCGCGAAGACCTGCGCGTCATCCTGACAGGATCGCCTGCTGAAGCTGAGATGTGTCACGACATCGCTAGCGCCAACCCGAACTGTCAGTCACTGGCGGGGCAGACATCCATTCCGGTTCTCATCGAGCTGATGCGCGGCGCGGCTGCCGCGCTCGGCCCGGACAGCGGACCGCTCCACCTCGCCGTCGCGGCCGGCACGCCGACCGTCCACGTCTTCGGTCCCAGCGGCCCGCGCCGCTACGGACCGTGGGGCGATCCAGCCCGTCACCGGGTCGTCAGCGCCGGCTGGAGCTGCCCGCGTTGCGGTGACTTGTCGGCCGCTCGCGGCCCAGCCTGCGGCTGCATGCTCGCGATCCAGCCGGCCGAAGTCATCGACGCGGCCAGATCGGTGCTCGCGGACAATGCGTGATGATGTCATCGCGATCGACGCCAGCCGGGCAGGAACAGGCGCCAGGACCGGCACCGAGTGGTACTCCTTCGACGTGATCCGGGCAATGATCGCGCTCAGTGAGCGTCCACCACTGACGCTCTACCACCGTTTCGCGCCGAACACAGCGCTCGATGGCCCGCGCGTCCATCACGCATTAATCGAGCGCCGTCGTCTCTGGACACATCTCGGGCTCTCGATGGCGATGCGCCGCGATCGGCCTGCGGCCCTGTTCGTCCCTTCGCACGTGATCCCGATGATCCACCCACCGGCGTCGGTCGTCACCGTTCACGATCTTGGCTTTCTGCCGGAGCCCGAAGCGCACCCGCCCGGCACACGTCGAATGCTCAATCTGACGACGCGCTGGAACGCTCGCGTGGCGCGTCGAGTCATCGCGATCTCAGGTCAGACCCGCGACGACCTCGTTCAGCGTTACGGCGTCGACCCTGACAAGATTTCCGTTGTGCATTCGGGACTCGACCACGCCCGGTTCCGTGTCATCGATCGCGCCGATGTCCTGAAGGTGACGCTGCGACACGGCATCGACGGCCCGTACGTCTTCTTCCTCAGCACCGTCCAGCCGCGCAAGAACGTCGTCCGCCTCGTCGAAGCATTCGAAGCGCTCGACGATCCCGAGCTGACGCTGGTCATCGCGGGCGCGGCAGGCTGGCTCAGCGCTCGGATCGAAGACCGGATCGCGAACAGTCCCGTTTCCACGCACATCCGCAGGCTCGGCCACGTCGCCGACGCGGACGTTCCGGCGCTCTATAATGGCGCGCGGGTGTTCGCGCTGCCTTCACTCTACGAGGGCTTCGGGATGGGAGTGCTGGAGGCGATGGCGTGTGGGTGTCCAGTTGTCACCAGCAATCGTTCCAGCCTGCCGGAAGTCGCCGGCGACGCCGCGATCCTCGTCGATCCGTTCGACGTGGCGTCGATTCGCGACGGAATACTTCGCGCCCTGTCGGAACCCGAACGTAAGCAACTCATCGGAGCCGGCCTGGCGCGCGCCCAGGCATTCAGTTGGGAACGAACGGCCTCATGGACGTTGGCTGTAATCGATCGAGCACGCAATGACAACTAGAAATGCTCCACGGCGTGTTCTCGCGATCAAGCTGGCTGACCTGGGGGATCTGCTCCTGTGCGAGCCTGCGTTTCGGTCATTACGAACAGCGTTTTCGGACGCCCGAATCGATGTCCTGACCACCCCATCCTCCGCCGCGCTCCTGAGTCTCATCGGACACGACCTTCGCGCGGTCGCCTTTCCGAAGCACCTCTTCGACGTTCCATCGGCGGTCACCAATCCACTCAACGCCCGACATGCCGCGTCCCTCGCCGTCCGACTCCGAGTAGCGCGCTACGACCGCGTCGTCGTCCTCCATCATCTGACAACGGCATTCGGCGCTCGCAAGTTCGGAGCGTTGGTTCGGGCGACTGGTTGTTCATTCGTCGCTGGACTCGACAACGGCAGGGGGACGTTTCTCACCCACCGCGTCGATGATCTCGGGTTCGGCGCGCGTCACGAGGCCGAATACGTGCGCGACATCGCGGTCGCGGCTGGTGGCGCGGCCGTCGAAGCCGTACCGACGGTCGCCGTCCCGGCTCAACGTGTCAGCGTGTATCCACTTCCAACGCCTTACGCCGCCATTTTCCCGGCCACCGGCCCGTACTCAAACGCGCGCGAGTGGCCAGCCGTTCGATTTGGCGCGATCGCGACCGCGTTGCGTCGGCTGGGTGTCCCGTCGGTGATCATCGGCGGCGACGACGCGCGGGCGGCGGCGGGCATCATTCGCGCGATCGAGCCTTCGGCTATCGACATTACAGGACGCACATCGCTGGAAGAGCTGGCCGTTGTCCTACATCGAGCTCGGCTCGTAGTTGGCGGGGACTCGTTCATCGGCCATCTCGCGGCGGCGCTCGGCAGGCCGGTCGTCTCCATCTTCGGGCCGTCCAACGCCGACGCCTGGCGGCCCGCCGGCGCGATTGACGCAAGCACGCCGTCGCCGGTCTTCGGGCGATCCCTCGTCGTTCGCCATGATCTGCCCTGCATGCCATGTCTTTACACAGGCTTCCGGCTTGGACGGCCTCAAGGTTGCCCCGATCGAACCTGTCTGAAGCTGGTGACTGTGGACGATGTCGTAACCGCCGTCACGCGCGCGCTTGGCGTCAGTCCATGACGATCACAGGGCGGACCGCCGGACTATTGATGGTTGGCGCAGGCATCCTGATTGGCGCGGTGTCCATCGCCTGGCTGGCTTCGGGGGTTGCCGACGAGGAGGCGGGGCTGCGGCTCTCCGGCGCGGTTTTCGGTGGAACCCTGATCTTCATCGTCATCGTCGTGCCGCTGGTGGCCGGAGGCATCTTCCTGTACATTCGTGGCGGCGCCGAAGCCAAACTCTTCGAGAACGCGGCCCGCCAGCGCAAGATGCTCGGGATCGTCGAGAGCGCAGGCGAGATCAGCATCGCCGACCTGGCGCTTCAGATTGCTGGGACGCGAGACACCGTCCGCGCGGATTTGTACGATCTGGTGTCAAAGGGACTCTTCGCCGGCTACGTGGATTGGGACCGCGGCATCCTCTTTGCGCGGCAGGCGTCGGAGTTACGTGGCAAGGAGTCTTGCCCGAACTGCGGCGGTCAACTCTCGCTGGCCGGCAAGGGGCTGGTTCGCTGTCCATTCTGTGGCGCTGAGATCTTTCTGCCCTGACGCAGGCGCCGTCAACATTCAGGATCGAGAGGTGGAGCTATGTCCTCAGGCGGAACGATCGATCGGATACTCGACAGTATCCCCGGATATGGCGGCTATCGCGACAAGGAGCGCCGCCGCGACTCTGACCGCGTAATCCGCGAAAACCTCGCCCTGGAGTACGGTCAGCTTGCCGCCCGGCTTGGTCGGATCGCCGGAGCGCTCGCGGATGAACGCAAGATCATGGCGATCCCGGTCGTTGACAAACCGTACAAGCGCCTCACGTCCTTCATCGACCGCGTTCGTTCCGCCAGCTACGGGTACGCCCCGCTCTTTTCCGACACGGAAGTTGACGCCGACGCGCTCGACCAGGTCGCGCTCTTTGACCGCGGGCTGGCCGATCAGAAGGCCGCGTTG
>JBBECJ010000394.1:0-1912 GCA_040881885.1 Thermomicrobiales bacterium
CCCTCTCCCAATTCTGGGAGAGGGGGTTGGGGGGTGAGGGCCGACGTGTGATACTTCCGACCGTGTTGAACCGTCTTATTTCCGACAAGCGCCAGCCGTGGATCGTCGCGGGCGTCTACATCCTCGTTACGGTCTGGATGACCTGGCCGTTGACGCCGAATGCCGGCAGCGCCGTCCAGGACCCCGGCGACCCGCTGTTTGAGATCTGGGTCATGCGCGCCGTCCAGCACCGGCTCGTCACCGACCCCTTCGACCTTTACAACGCCAACGCCTTCTACCCGTTCGACGGCTCGCTGGCCTACTCCGAGGAAGCTATCTCGACGGCGCTGCTGGCCTGGCCGGTCTATCTGGTCAGCGGCAACGACGTCCTGGCCTACAACATCATGCTGCTGTCGGCTTTCTGGCTGGTGGCCTTCGCGGTCTACCTGCTGGCGCGCGAGCTTGGCGCGAGTCCTGGCGCGGCCGCCATCGCCGGTATTCTGGCCTCGTTCGCGCCTGCCCGCTACGCCCATCTCAGCCACCTGCACATGCTCGTCATCGGCTGGCTGCCGCTGGCGCTCTGGGCGCTGACCCGCTACGTCCGTGGCGGGCGCGATCGCTACCTGCTCATCGCAGGCAGCGCGCTGGTAATCCAGTTCCTCGCCGCGTTGCACATGGCCGTCTTTTCGACGCTCGTCCTCGGCCTCTACCTGCCGTTCCTGCTCTGGTTCGAGCGCGGCAGGCGCGGCTGGCCGAGGGCGGACATCGCCCGCTTCGCGGCCACGCTGATCGTCCCGTTCGTCATCCTCGCGCCAACGCTGCTGCCGCACCTTCAGATCGGCGACCAGTACAAGTTGTCGCGTCCGCGCTGGGAGGTCGAGGCGTTGTCGTCCTCGCCATCCGCCTACGTCTCGACCTACGTCACCAACGGCTTCTGGAACGGGCTGCTCAACACCGAATCGGAGCCGTTCTTCCCCGGCATCATCGCGATCGTGGGCGGGTTGCTGGCGCTGCTGGCCTGGCGACGCTGGTGGGTCTGGTTCGCGGCGGCGTTGACCGCCGTCGCCGCCGTTATCTCGTTTGGCCTCGAGTTGGACGTGGCCGGCAGGACGGTCAAAATGCCTTACCTGCTGCTCTACGAGCTGGTCCCGCCCGTCCGCGAGATTCGTGGCGTCGGGCGCTTCGGTCTGCTGACGGCGCTTGGACTGCCGCTGCTGGCCGCCTTCGGCTACAGCGCCCTCTGGCGGCGGTTGCGCCACCGCGCCGGCCGGTATGTCGTGCCGTCCGGCCTCGCCCTGACTGCCCTGCTGGCAATCGTCGCCTGCGTCGAGCTGCGCGCCCCGGCTCGGACAGACGCCGTCCCGAACGACCAGACGCTGGCGGTCTACGAGTGGCTGGCCGATCAGCCGGACGGCGCCGTCGCCGAGTTCCCCGCCAACGGCCTGCTCGTCCCACCGACCGCCCCACCGGGCAGCCTCTTCCAGCCGATCCAGTACATGTATGGTTCGACACGCCATTGGAAGCCGATCCTCTCCGGCTACAGCGGCTTCATCCCCGCCCCGCACATCTACCTGTTGAACCACTTCGACACCCGCGACGCTCCGGTCAGGGTCTCGATGGTGACGCAGCAGAACGTCGGCCTGCTCCAGGAGCTCAATATCCGCTGGGTCGTCTTCCACGCCTTGCCGGGTTACGACATCGACGCCGCGCTCAGCCTGGCCGGCACGCTGCCCGAACTGGAGCGCATGGCCGAGGTCGGCGACAGCGTCGTCTACGAGCTCGCGCCGGAAACACGCGAATCGCTGCCGCCCGACGCAACCACCGTCGAGATTGGCGGCGAGGCGTCGGCGGGTGGGTTGCTGCCGGTCCGCTTTCGGATCGCCAACCCGCACGACAACCTCTCGATCCTGCATCTGGACGCGCTGCCGCATCT
>JBBECJ010000395.1:0-11957 GCA_040881885.1 Thermomicrobiales bacterium
TCGAAATAGATCTCAAGACGGCGCGCGACGGCCTCCTCGGTGTCGTCCGATCGGACATACAGTTCGCCACCGCAGGCGTCGCAGACGCCTTCGCGCTCCGGAGGGTTGAACAACGTGTGATACGTCCGGCCACAATCGCGACAGGTCAGCCTTCCCGTCAGCCGCTCCATCAGCACATCACGCGGGACGCTGATATGAACGATCGCCGCCACCGTTTCGCCTCGAGCGTTGATCTGCTGATCGAGGACATCGGCCTGGGCCGCGTTGCGCGGGAACCCGTCGAACAGCGCTCCGGCGACCTGACCGGCCGCAGCGCGGGTGTCGAGCGCGTCGAACAGCACTCTGGCGGTCAGTTCGTCCGGGACGAGATTACCCGCGTCATAGTAGCGCCGCACTTCGGACGCTAAAGGTGATTCGCTGGCCATCAACTCTCGAAACAGATCCCCGGTCGCAAGGTGGATCAAGCCCAGCCGCGGCGCGACACGGGCTGCCTGGGTGCCCTTGCCGGCCCCCTGCGGGCCAACGAATATAACGTGGTGCATTTTCTGTCGGGTCACGTTGCGCGTCGATCCTTTGCTGGTGGATGGACCCGGAGTTCGGCTCCGGACCCACATCCGGCTTTGTCCATTACTGGATGAAGCCTTCGTAGTTGCGCATCATCAGTTGCGCTTCAAGCTGACGCATCGTGTCAATCGCGACGCCGACGACGATCAGCAGCGAGGTCGAGCCGAGGAACAGCGTCTGAACGCCGGTTATCTCGGCCGCGATGTATGGCAGGATCGCGACAACTCCGAGGAAGAGCGCTCCAACAAGCGTGATCCGGGTCAGGACGCCTTCGAGATAGCGTTTGGTGTTCAACCCTGGCCGAATGCCGGGTATGAACGCGCCCTGTCGCTGCAGGTTTTCGGCGATGTTCTGCTGCTGGAAGACGACCATCGTGTAGAAGAATGTAAAGGCGACCACCATCACGAAGTAGATGACCTGGTAGAGCAGCGAAGTCGCGTCGAAGAAGCGCGCCATGTCAGCGCCAAGGTCACGCACCCAGGCACGCTCCGAGCCGGTCATGAAGTTCCCGATCATGCCGGGGAAGACCATGATCGAAACGGCGAAGATGAGCGGGATCATCCCGGCCGAGTTGACCTTCAACGGGATATGCGTCGAGCCACCGCCATACGTCCGTCCGCGCCGGACACGCTTGGCATGCTGGACAGGAATCCGTCGCTGCCCCTCGTTGATCAGGACGATGCCGACAATCGTCGCCAGCCCGAGGGCGACGAACGTCAACGTTCCGACCAGGTTGTCGGTCGTCGAGCCGCCATAGATCAGGTTGCCAACCGTGGCGGGCAAGCTTGCGACGATGCCGCCGAAGATGATGATCGAGATGCCGTTGCCAATGCCATTCTCGGTAATTAGCTCACCAAGCCAGACGAGCAGGATCGTGCCGGTCACGAGCGTGATCAGAATCGAGAACGAGCTCAGCGCTGTGTCACTGTCAAACAGACCAAACTCCGGCAGGACGTTGTTCTGCTGCATCAGGATGCACTGCCCGTAGGCTTGAAGGAACGCGATCGGAACCGTAATCCAGTGCGTGTACTGGTTGATCTTATTGCGTCCCTGTTGCCCCTCCTGAGAGAGTTCGTTCAGCCGCGGGATGATCGGCGTCAGCAGTTGCATGATGATCGAAGCAGTGATGTATGGGTAGACGCCCATCGCCACGATCGAGAAGTTGGACAGCGTCGAACCTGAGAACAGGTTCAGCATGCCCAGCAGCTGGTTGCCCTCCAGCAGTTCATCCAGCGCCGCGCGATCGACACCGGGCGTCGCGATCGTCGCGATGAACCGAAAGATGACCAGGACGCCGAGCGTGAACAGGATCTTGCGGCGCAGGTCGGCGACTTTGAAGGCGTTGATTACTGCGTCGAGCATCAGTTGATGACCTCCGCCGTCCCTCCGGCCGCCTCGATCTTGGCTTTGGCCGATTCAGAGAACTTGTGCGCCCGGATATGGAGCGCCGTCGTCACCTCGCCATTGCCGAGGACCTTGACCAGCTTCTTCGGATCATCGATCGCGCCGCGCTCGTGCAGCGACTCAGGCGTCACCGTGCCGGTGATCCCATAGGTCTCGAAGTCGTCCAGGTTCAGAATCTGGTAATCGGTCCGGAAGTTGTTGGTGAACCCGCGCTTGTACGGCATGCGCCGGTAGATCGGGTTCTGACCGCCTTCGAAGCCGGGCCGGACGCCGCCTCCGGCGCGCGAGTTCTGGCCCTTGGTGCCACGGCCGGATGTCTTGACATGGCCGGAACCATGGCCTCGGCCAACACGCTTCTTCGGGCGGAATGCGCCGGCTGGTGAACGCAAGTCGTCGATCTGCATCTGTCCCCGTCCCTCGTGCCGAGGCAACTCGCCTCGGCTGATTCGTCTATTCGGTGCGCGACACTAGCTCTGTGAGTGGATCGAGGAGCCGTTGATCTGTCCCTCCCCGTCGACATGGACGAGGTGGCGAACCTTGTAGACCATCCCGCGGATCGAAGGGGTGTCCGGCTTCTCAATCGTCTGGTTCAACCTCGTGAACCCGAGTGACTTGATTGTCGTGCGCTGGTCCTGGGGGTAGCCGATCGTGCTCTTCTTCCAGGTCAGCGTCAGTGGTTTGTTTGCCATCAGTGCGTAGCCTCTCCTGCCGCCTGGAGCTCGCGGTGCCGACGCTCGGCGAGCGACTCGACCCGCTTGCTGCGGCGGCGCGACACGTCCTGGCCGCTCTCAAGCTCGCGTAGCGCCTTGAGGGTCGCGCGGACAACGTTGACCGGATTATTGGAACCAAGCGACTTGGCCAGGATATCGTGGATGCCGGCCGCTTCGACGACGGCGCGGACGCCGCCGCCGGCAATCACGCCGGTGCCGGGCGCGGCTGGGCGCAGCAGCACACGCGACGCGCCGTACTTGACTTCGATTTCGTGTGGGATCGTCCGCCCGGCCAGCGGCACCTTGAGCATGTTCTTCTTGGCCGCCTCGACACCCTTACGGATCGACTCCGGCACTTCGCCGGCCTTGCCGATCCCGGCGCCGACGTTGCCCTTGCCGTCGCCGACGACGACGACCGCGCTAAACGCGAACCGCCTGCCGCCCTTGACGACCTTGGACACTCGATTGATCTGGACGACGCGCTCCTCAAGGTCGCCGACCTCATCCGGATTCGCTCGTCCTCCCCTGCGTCGATCTGCCATCAGTGTTCGTACCTCACTCCGGCGGCGGCTGCCGCGTGCTGCGATTAGAAGTCGAGTCCGGCCTCGCGGGCTGCGTCGGCGACGGCTTTGACGCGCCCGTGGTATTTGTAGCCCCCCCGGTCGAAGACGACCGTCGTGACGCCCAACGCCTTGGCACGTTCGCCGATCAGTTGCCCAACCGCCTTGGCCCTGTCGCTCTTGGTCGTGCCATCCGTTAGACGCGACGCGAAGTCCGCTTCGACATCGGATGCCGCGACGAGCGTCGTGGCGGCCGTGTCGTCAATGAGCTGGGCGTAAATATGCGCCGAGCTGCGGTAGACATTCAAACGCGGCCGTTCGGTCGTTCCGCTCACCTTGGCGCGCACACGCAGGTGCCGTCGTTGCCGCGCGTTGAGCTGGGACTTGTAGTGATAACGCATCGCTATTTGCTCCCTGGCGCCTGGGGCTCCCGGATTCTATCCCGGTTGCCAGCGCATGAATCGTTCGTGTGACCGCCGTTGGCGGTCCGCCGGCTACTTGCCGACCTTGCCGGCCTTGCCGGCCTTGCGGCGCACCTGCTCGCCCTGGTATCGAATGCCCTTGCCCTTGTACGGCTCGGGCGGGCGGACGCGGCGCACCTTGGCGGCGATCTCGCCGACGAGCTGCTTGTCGATGCCGGTCACCGCAAGGCGCGTCGGTGTGTCAACAATGAAATCGATTCCAGCCGGCGGATCGATTCGGACCTGGTGCGAGTAGCCAACGTTGAGGACCAGTGTCCTACCATCCAACGCGGACCGATAGCCAACGCCATGTATCTCCAAATCCTTGCGGTAGCCGTTGGTGACGCCGACGACCATGTTGTTGACGAGCGTGCGCGTCAGGCCGTGAAGTTGGCGGAACATGCGCTCGTCGTTCGGCCGCCCGACCGACAGCGTGCCGTTGTCACGCGTGATGATCATTTCGGGATGGACGCGCTGCATCAGCTCGCCCTTTGGCCCCTTGACGGAGACCAGTCCGGCGTCGATGTCGACATCCACCCCGGACGGAACGGTGATCGGTTGCAGGCCAATTCGGGACATGTTGGCTTCCTCCTCCCCGTCTCGTCTTAGTAGACGGTGCAGATGATTTCGCCACCGATACCACGGCGACGCGCCTCCTGGCCGGTGATCACGCCTTGTGGCGTGCTGAGGATTGCGATGCCCAGGCCGTTGCGGACGCGCGGGATCTCGTCCTTGCCGGCATAGACACGCAAACCCGGCTTCGAGATACGGCGAATGTTGCGGATCGAATGCCGCCGGTCGCTCGCGTACTTCAGGTAGACGATCAGGTTGTTGAACGGCTTGGACTCCAGCACTTCCCAGCCGCGAATATAGCCCTCCTGCTGGAGGATCTTGGCAATTTCGACCAGGATCTTCGACGACGGCATCGTCGTCTCGGTCCGCCGCGCCATGCCCGCGTTGCGGATGCGAGTCAGCATATCGGCGATTGGATCGCTCACGACGCTCATGTAATGCTCCGTACCTCACGTTCTTCGCGTCGCCAACCGGGCGACGGTTTGCCGGTATGCCTCAAAACTACGACTACCAGCTTGCCTTCGTCACGCCCGGCAGTTTGCCGTTCGACGCCAGCTCGCGGAAGCAAATCCGGCAGACGCCGAACTTGCGAATATAAGCGCGCGGCCGGCCACACAGCTTGCAGCGGTTGTAGCCGCGGACTGTGTACTTCGGTGTCCGGCTTGCCTTGACGACCAGTGACTTCTTCGCCATATCGTTGCTTTCTGCTTCCTCTTCCGCCCTGATTCCCAGACGGGCCGATGGGCTTCAACGGTCCCACGTAACTGATTGACTGCGTCGTAGCTGTGGGACGTGCCCCACTCTGGCCCGCCGCCTGAACGGATCAGGCTTCGCGGAACGGCATTCCAAGCAGGCCGAGCAGCCGGCGGCCTTCTTCGTCCGACTTGGCCGAGGTAACGATCGACACCTCCATGCCACGCGTCTTGTCGATCTTGTCGTAGTCGATCTCCGGGAACAACAATTGCTCACGCAGACCGAGCGTGTAGTTACCGCGTCCGTCAAATGACTTCGGCGAGATGCCGCGGAAGTCACGGACACGCGGCAGGGCGATGTTGACTAGCCGGTCCATGAACTCGTACATCTTCTCGCCGCGCAGCGTAACCATCGCGCCGATCGGCATGCCCGCCCGCAAGCGGAAGGCGGCTATCGACTTCTTAGCGCGCGTTACGACCGGCTTCTGGCCGGTAATGATCGTCAGGTCGCCAATCGCGGCGTCCAGAGCACGGTTGTTCGCGATCGCCTCGCCGACGCCGATGTTGACAACGATCTTCTCGAGCTTTGGCACTTCGAGGTCGTTGCGATAGTTGAACTCCTCCCGCATTCGCGGGCGGATCTCTTCGAGATACTGTTCCTTCAACCGTGCAGCCACGTTATTCCCTCACTAATCCTCGCGCCGCGATGGGCTACGACGCCTTTCGGACAATCGCGGCGTCGCACTTCTTGCAGAAGCGGACCTTATCGCCGGCGTCGGTTCGCCGGAAGCCAACGCGGGCCGCCTCGCCACAGGCTGGACAAATCAGCATCACCTTCGAGGCGGGCATCGCAGCCTCGACTTCAATGATGCCGGCCTGGCGGGCGCGTCCACGCGCCAGATGCTTGCGAACAATGTTGCCGCCCTCGACGATGAGCTTGTCCTCGCGCGGCATGTTCTGCCGCACGCGTCCGCGCTCGCCCTTGTTCCTGCCGCGCAGGACGATTACCTCGTCGCCTGTAAGAATCTTCTCAGCCATGCTGTTACTCGCTCCCGTATACGACGATATTATGTCACTACAACGTTTCTGGGGCCAACGAGACGATGCGCATAAACTGCTTCTCGCGAAGCTCGCGGGCGACCGGCCCAAAGATACGCGTGCCGCGCGGGTTGCCCTGCTGATTGATCAGGACGGCCGCGTTGTCGTCGAAACGAATGTGCGAGCCGTCCGACCGGCCGTATTCAGCCGCCGTCCGGACGATCACCGCCCGAACGACATCGCCCTTCTTGACCGCCGCGCCAGGCTGGGCCGACTTGACGGCGGCGATGATGATGTCACCGACACCCGCGTAACGCTTGCCCGAGCCGCCGAGCACCCGAATGCACATGATCTCGCGCGCCCCGGAATTGTCGGCGACGCGCATGCGAGTCTGTGTCTGAATCACGACCTCTGCCCTCCCCGACGCTTCTAGACGATATCCGCGCGTTGAATGATGTCACGCAGCACCCAGCGCTTGTCTCGCGACAGCGGCCTGGACTCTTCGATCCGCACGATATCGCCGATCCGGCACTCGTTGGTTTCATCGTGTGCCTTGAAGCGGCTAGTGCGGGTCATAACCTTGTTGTACAAGCGATGCCGGCGCGGATAATCCACCTCGACAACGATCGTCTTCTGCATCTTGTCACTCACGACGCGGCCGACCTTCTGGACGCGGACGGTCTTCTTGACCGTTGCCGTTGTCCCGGCGCCTGGCGCGGAGCTGTTCTGTTCTGCCATCTGCTGCGTTCCTCCGTCAGGTCGCCGTTAGCGGCTGGCGCTCGATGCGCCGGTCAGGGCCGCGATTTCCTCGTTCATCCTGCGCTCGGTCTGAATCGTCTTCAGCCGGGCAATGTCGCGCTTGATATGCCGGATCCGGCTCGTATTGGTCAGCCGGCCGACCGCGTCATCGAACCTCAACTGGCGCCACTCTTCGCGCAGCGCGTCAATCGTCTCCTCGATCTGGTCGTCCGTGAAGCCACGGATTTCCTCAGCCTTCATCGTTACGCCTCCGCCTCCGCGTGTGCTTCCTCGGCGGCAGCGACTCCGACCTGATCGCGCTTGACGATCCGGCACTGTACCGGGAGCTTGTGCGCCGCGCGTCGCAGCGCTTCCATCGCGACATCCTCGCGGACGCCGGCGATCTCGAACAGGATCCGGCCTGGCCGGACAACCGCGACCCAGTACTCCGGGTTGCCCTTGCCGGAGCCCATCCGGGTCTCGGCCGGCTTCTGGGTGACCGGCTTGTCCGGAAAGATCCGGATCCAGACCTTACCGCCACGACGAATGTAGTTCGTCATCGCGCGCCGGGCCGCCTCGATCTGGCGGCTGTCTATCCAGGCCGGCTCAAGCGACTGGATGCCGTATTCTCCGAAGACGACGCTCGCGCCCTTGATCGCCTGGCCCTTCATCCTGCCCCGAAACACCTTGCGGTGTTTGGTGCGGCGTGGCATCAACATGCTGGAACTCCCCTCACCTGCCTAACGGCGTTCTTAGTCGGCCGCCGGCGCCGGCTCGACCGCCGCCGGAGGCGGCTGCGGAACTTTGCGCTCCGGCAGGATGTCGCCACGATAGATCCAGACCTTGACACCAATCCGGCCCATCGTTGTCGACGCGTGGACGAGGCCGTAATCGATGTCGGCGCGCAAGGTGTGACGTGGCACCCGGCCATCGGTCTCGGTCACGCTGCGCGACATCTCGGAACCGCCCAGACGGCCGCCGAGGCGAATCTTGACGCCCTTGGCGCCACGCCGCATCGCCTGGCCAACGGCGTGCTTCATCGCGCGGCGGTAGGAAACACGGCGGCTGAGCTGCTCGGCGATCGACTCGGCAACCAGCCGGGCATCGAGCTCCGGCACCTTGATCTCTTCGATCTTGAGGTGCACCTTCTTGCCGACCTTCGCCTCGAGCATCTGGCGCAGCTTCTCGACGTTCGCGCCCTGCTTGCCGATGACGATGCCGGGCTTCGAGGTGTGGATCGAGACTTCGATCCGGTTGGCCGCGCGCTCGATCTCGACGCGCGAAATGCCCGCCCGCGTGAGCTGATCGTTGATCAGCCGGCGAATGAACAGATCCTCGTGCAACTGCTCGGTGTAGTTGCGCTCGGCGTACCAGGTCGATTCCCAGTTACGGATGCCGCCGAGCCTGAAACCAATCGGGTTGACTTTACGACCCATGCTACGTTCCCTTCTCGGCGACGACGACGGTCATGTGGCAGGTGCGCGTCAATTTCTGGTTGACACGCCCGCGAGCGCGAGGCTGCCAACGCTTGTAGGTTGGCCCGTCGTCGGCGAAGATTTCCTTGATATACAGTTCATCGGGGTCCATGTCGTAGTTGTTGTCGGCCGATGCCTGCGCCGAACGGATCGTCTTGGCCAGATCGACCGCAGCCTTGTTCGGTGTGAACTTCAGAATGCCCAAAGCCTCGTTGACTTCCCGGCCGCGGACAAGATCGATGACAAGCCGAGCTTTACGCGGCGAGACACGAACCCGCATGGCCTTAGCAATAACGTCTGCCACCTGTGTCGTCCTTCCTACCCTTGCCCGCGGGTTCTCTAGCGCCGGCCGGACTTGCGGTCGGCGTCCTTACCGTGGCCGCGGAACGTCCGCGTTGGCGCAAACTCGCCGAGCTTGTGACCGACCATGTTCTCGGTCAGGAACACCGGCACGTGCCGACGGCCGTCGTGGACGGCGATCGTGTGGCCGACCATGACCGGGAATACGGTGGAGTCGCGCGACCAGGTGCGGATGACACGCCGGTCGTTGGCGGCGTTCATCTTCTCCACCTTCTCCATCAACTTTGCCTCTATGAATGGACCCTTTTTCGATGATCTACCCACGGGTTCCTGCTACTTCCTGATGTCGAGCGATGGCTGCCATCTGGCGCTATCTGCCCTTGCCCCGGCGACGAACGATGAACTTGGTCGTGCTCTTGTTCCTGCGCGTCCGATATCCCAGCGCGGGCTTGCCCCACGGTGTCTTCGGCTGGCCGCCGATCGGAGCCTTGCCCTCGCCACCACCGTGCGGATGGTCGCGCGGATTCATCACCGAGCCTCGGACTTCGGGCCGCTTGCCCATCAGGCGTGCTCGTCCCGCCTTGCCAATCTGGACATTCTCGTGGTCGACGTTGCCAACCTGTCCCAGCGTCGCCATGCAGTCGAGGTGGACCATCCGAACCTCGCCTGACGGCATTCGGATCTGCGCGTAATCGTCCTGCTTCGCCATCAACTGCGCGCTTGTGCCAGCCGAGCGGACCAATTGGCCACCTTTGCCGGCGTGGAGCTCGATGTTGTGGATCTGCGTTCCCAGCGGCATATCGCGAAGCTGCAACGCGTTGCCGACTCGAATCGAAGCGCCAACACCGGACTGGACCATGTCGCCGACCTTGAGGCCGAGCGGGGCCAGAATGTAGCGCTTCTCGCCGTCAACGTAGTGCAGCAACGCGATCCGCGCCGAGCGGTTTGGGTCGTACTCGATCGTGGCAACTTTGGCCGGCACACCCGGCTTGTTGCGCTTGAAGTCGATCTTGCGATAGTAGCGCTTCTGGCGCCCGCCCTGATGTCGGACCGTCAGCCGGCCCTGGACGTTACGGCCCGAATGCTTCGGCAAGATCTCGATCAGCGACTTCTCAGGCTCGGTCGCGGTGATCTCCTCGAACGTCGAGACGGTCATCCCGCGCCGGCCGGGCGATGTTGGCTTATAGCGTCGAATCGGCATCTTCTACCTCCTGCCTCCCCAGTCCCCGGCTGCCTAGATATCGCCGAAGATGTCGATCGTGTAGCCCGGCTCGAGCGAAACGATCGCCTTCTTGTAACCACCCTTGAAACCGAACTCACGGAAGTTCCGCGAGCGCAGGATGCGCTTCTTCTTCGGCTTGACAATCAGCGTGTTGACCGCCAGAACCTTCACGCCGAAAATCTGCTCGACGGCTTCCTTGATCTGAATCTTGTTCGCGTTCGGCGCCACCTCGAAGGTGTATTGGCCTAGCGGCGTCAAATTCGTGTTCTTCTCGGTGATAACCGGGCGGACGAGCACGTCAGACGGATGCAGCAGCGCCAACCGGGGCCTCCTTACTCATGGACCACAGGCCCTCGATTGTCTCAACAGCTTCGGTCGTCAGCAGCAGCCGCTGGTTCGTCAGGACATCTCGAACGTTGACGTAGCCCGCGCGAATCACCTTCACGTTCTCCAGGTTGCCGGCCGCCCGCTGAACGACGGATTGCTCCTGGCCGGGGCCAATCACAATCAGCGTTGAGCGCTGCGAACCAGGCATCGCGCTCAGGAACGCGATCATCGCCTTCGTTCGCGGCTCAAGCTCGGACATGCCCTTGACCACGAAGAGCTGCTCGTCCCTGAGCTTGGCCGAGAGGACCGAGCGGATCGCCAACCGGCGCATCTTCTTCGGCATGTCCTGCCGGTATGAGCGCGGGTGCGGTCCGAAGACAACGCCGCCGCCCTTCCACTGAGGGGCGCGGGTCGTTCCCTGCCGCGCGCGGCCGGTGCCCTTCTGCCGCCACGGCTTACGGCCACCGCCGGACACCTCGCCACGCGTCAGCGTGTTGGATGTTCCCAGCCGGGCGTTCGCGCGCTGGCGCAGGAATGCCTGGTGCATGACGGCCATGTTCGGCTCGATCGCGAAGATCGTGTCATCGAGCTCGATCGTTCCGGACTCTTTGGCTGCCGTGTCAAATACTGTAGCCTGCATCGTTCGTTCCTTCCCGGCCGCGCTCAGCGCTTCAAAGCCTGCGCCTGGCGCGTCTTGACGCTGGTGCGAACGATCAGCAGGTTGTCGTTGTGTCCGGGAACTGAACCGCGCACGAGGACGAGGTTCTTCTCCGGATCGACGCGCACCACTTCGAGTCCTTGCAACGTCTTGCGCTCGTTGCCCATCTGGCCGGCCATCTTCATATTCTTGAAGACGCGTCCCGGCGTCGCGCTCGAGCCGATCGAACCGGGCGCGCGGTGGCGGTCCGACTGACCGTGCGTCTTTGGTCCACCGGCGAAGCCGTGCCGCTTGACGGTACCCTGAAAGCCTTTGCCCTTCGACGTGCCGGTCACATCGACCCGCGCGCCAACCGGGAAGATCGAGCAATCAACAACCTGGCCGACCTCGTAGCCGGACGTGTCGTCGGACTTCATCTCGCGCAGGTATCGCGAGCTGCTGCCGGCCGCCTTTCGCTGACCGCGTTCCGGCCTGTTCAGCCGCTTGGAATCGCCGAAGCCGAGTTGGACCGCCTCGTAGCCGTCTCGCTCCTGCGTCTTGAGCTGGGTGACGACGCACGGGCCGACCTGGAGCACGGTCACCGGGATTACTCGTCCTGTTTCATCGAAGATCTGGGTCATGCCCAGCTTCTTCCCGATCAATCCATGAATCATTGGCTCTCCCCTGTTACCAGGAAATCACGGAAGACAGCTTGCCCGCCGTGGCGTATAGAGCGTGACACTCTACCTGGGTCATCCACGCCGGCATCCGCTGGCGTGGGTCACTACAACGCTGCCTTACAGCTTGATCTCGATATCGACACCCGCCGGCAGATTCAGACGCATCAGCGCCCGGATCGTCGCGTGGCTCGGCTCAAGGACATCGATCAGCCGCTTGTGAGTGCGGATCTCGAAGTGCTCCTGAGAATCCTTGTCGACAAATGGCGAACGCATCACCGTGAAGCGCTCGATTCGCGTCGGCAGCGGAACCGGACCAGCGACTTTCGCGCCGGTGCTCTCCGCCGTCTCGACGATGTTTCCAGCCGACTGGTCGAGGATCTTGTGATCGTACGCCTTCAGGCGTATCCGGATCTTCTGAGTCGGTTTTCGCGTTGCCATCGTTCCTCGTTACTCCTGCCGGCTATCGTAATCGCTGCCGTTGTTGCTACTTGATGATATTGGTGACGACACCGGCTCCAACCGTCCGGCCACCTTCACGGATCGCGAAGCGCAGCCCATCCTCGATCGCCACCGGCT
>JBBECJ010000396.1:0-1895 GCA_040881885.1 Thermomicrobiales bacterium
AGGCGTGGCCGAGCTTCGGCAGCGCGTCGTACTCGGCCAGGATGCCGACGACCGGCTCGCCGCTGCCGTAGGTCGCGACGAAGCTCGTCTCCAGCCCGGCCACGCCGCGCTCGACCTCGAAGCCGTGCTCCTCCAGTTCCTCGGTCAAGAGCGCCGCCGCCTTATGCTCCTCGAACAGCAACTCCGGATTCTCATGGATCGTCTGTGACATCTGGATCAACCGCGGGTGCAGCGCCTTCGCCTCGGCGGCGATGCGGTCCTTGATTCCCTGAATGGTGGCGTCGTCCATGGTTTTCGTTCCTTTCGGCGTGATTCGGCCACTCCCCGTTTCCCACGGCACGGTCATACACCTCGCTTACAATGTCAACCCGCGCTACGTGCGGATTAACGCGATTGGACATAACGAATGGCCGGCACTCGCCTGACACCGGACGACCTGCTTAACCTTCAGCAGGTGAGCGACGCGCGCCTGCATCCCGACGGGAACCGCATCGCTTACACCGTCTCGGCGGTCGTGACGGAGGCGAAGGCGTCGAAAGCGGTCTCGCGGATCTGGCTGACGACTGTCGGCGGCAGCGATCCCAGGCCGCTGACGTCCGATGGGACACGCGCCGGGTCGCCGAGCTGGTCGCCGGACGGCGCGACACTGGCCTTCCTCGGCAGCCGTCAGGAGGAGGGGAAGGACCAGCTCTTCCTCTTGAATGAATGGGGCGAGGCACAGCAGGCGACCGATTGCGGCGGTGGGGTGGTTGGTCACACGTGGCTGCCGGACAGTAGCGGCCTGCTGCTGCTCGTCACCGACGCGCCGCCGGACGACGAGGAGGACGAGCACGAGGCCGGCCGCGACTGGGTCGTCTACGAGCACGACCATCGCTTCACGCGCGTCTGGCGCTACGACCTCGCCTCCGAGGAACTGGAGCAAGTCAGCTACGCCGACGCGCAGGTCTACGAGCTGGCCGTCGCGCCCGGCAGCCACGAGATCGTCGCGCTGGTCGCTGACGAGCCGTACAACTGGTCGTGGTACCAGGCGCGGCTGGCGCGGTTGCTGCCGGACGGGACGTTCGAGACGCTGCACGCGTCGAAGAAGCAGTACACCTGCCCGGCGTTCTCGCCGGATGGAACGCAGCTCGCCGTCATCACCTGCACGTTCAGCGACCAGGGCATGACCGGCGGCGATGTCCTGCTGCTCGACCGCGCCGGCGCGAATCCCCGGCTGCTCACCGAGGGACACCCGCGCTCCTACCTCAATGTGGAATGGGACACGGACGGCTCGAGGCTGCTGTGCGCCGCGATCGAAGACGGCGAGACTCAACTAGGCTGGCTCGGGCTGGATGGCAGATTCGAGGCGTTCTGGCAGGATCGCAGCGCCATCCACTTCAGCAACACGATCGTCTCGCGCGGCGGCGACGGCAACCGGCTGGTGATCTCACGTGGCGCGGTCACTGAGCCGGTCGATGTTTACAGCCTCGGCGCCGACGGCCAATCGCCGACGCGCCACAGCGATCATAACGCGGCGCTCCGCGAGTGGCGGATCGCGCCGGCCGAGACGCTCCACTGGCGCTCAGCCGACGGCACAACGATCCAGGGGCTGCTGATCCGGCCGGCCGACGCCGGAAGCGGGCCGGCGCCGCTGGTGACGCTCATCCACGGCGGGCCGACCAGCCTCTGGTCGTACATGTTCACCGGCGTGCGCTCGACGGCCTGGGCGCAGCTCCTGGCGGCCGAAGGCTACGCCGTCCTGCTGCCGAACCCGCGCGGCAGCATGGGCTGGGGAACTGCCTTCGCCGAGGCGAACATCGGAGACATGGGCGGGGCCGACTGGGGCGACATCATGGCCGGCGTCGACTACTGCGTTGCCGAAGGGATCGCCGACCCCGACCGGCTCGGCGTCGGTG
>JBBECJ010000397.1:0-11616 GCA_040881885.1 Thermomicrobiales bacterium
GGAGTGGGGTCGGTTGGTCGCTGAGCTGAACCCGGCCGTTCGGCTCGCGCCCGGACACCTGCCGCTTGAGATGGCCCAAGGCGCCCAGACACGCATCATCGCCAGCAACGCCATGACCGACGAACCGCTGGTTGTCAGCGCGGATTGGCAACGGACAGGTCATCCATTCTGTCGCGCACTGGTGGCAGGACACCATTCCCGATTCAACCGCGCTTGGAGTGCGCCCACTCGCGTCCGCGCCGGCCTTTACGACGCTTGGGCTGGAGCATCGCGAGGCGCGGTTGGGTGGGTTCGCCGCCGCATCGGTCCTGCTGGTATGTCTATTTGCCGGGCTGGAATCCGCGTTCAATCGACTCCGACAAGCATCGCCGCCGGACATGGCACGGTACCTTCCAAGAGTCGTTAGGAGGACAGGTTGGCTCGCCTACCAGAGACGACGCGTATCGCTCGCGTGCTTGACGTCGTCTGGCACATCAACGCCGCGCCCCGCTACTGGACGCGCAAGCGTCTGGCCGAAAAGTTCGAGGTTTCGGAACGTTCGATCACCTCCGATCTCGAACTGATCAAGCACCGCCTCCATTTCGATCTTGAGAGCGAACGCGGCAAGGGCTACTACTTCGCGAAGGTGCCGCAACTTCCATCGGTGTCCTACTCGATCGCAGAAGCGCTGGCCCTGATCCTCGCCGCTCGCGCTGCGCGTCAGTTCGCTGGTGTGCCGCAGCGCGATCTCTCGTTGGCAATTACGCGCCTGTCGTCGGTGATTCCCGGCGAGTTGCGCGCAATGGTCGAGCACATCGCCAACGACGGGCTTGGGGAGAGCGATCCGCATCGCGAGGAGATCCTTTCGCGCTGCTCGCAGGCAATCTCGGCGTCGAGTTCGCTCGATCTCGTCTACGCGGCGGCGTCGGCCAATGGCGATGAGACATCCCGCCGCGTCGATCCGTACGCCGTCTTTCCGTACGACCGGTCATGGCATATCGTTGGATATTGTCACTTGCGCGAGGATGTGCGCGTCTTCAAGGTGGACCGGATCAGAACCGCGTCGCAGACAGGCGCGAGCTTCTCGCGCCGCCCGGATTTCGATCTCGAAGCGTTCCTGAGCACCGGATGGGGCTTGATGCGCGGACTCGACCTGCCAATCGAC
The DNA here is from genome assembly GCA_040881885.1 of Thermomicrobiales bacterium. Lineage (GTDB taxonomy): Bacteria > Chloroflexota > Chloroflexia > Thermomicrobiales > CFX8 > JBBECJ01. Next base: position 1,145 of record JBBECJ010000397.1, read on the forward strand.
GAGGTCGTCCTGCGGTTTCGCCCTCCTGCGTCGCGTTGGGTCGTCGAGGAGCGCTGGCACGAGAGCCAACAGGTGACGCAATTGCCCGATGACCGGGTCGAGTTCCGGGTGACGATTCAGGTCACGCCGGAGTTCCAACGCTGGGTGTTCCGCTATGGACGTGACATCGAGGTGATCGCCCCCGCGTCGCTTCGCGATTGGATGGCGAGGGAGGCTCAAGCCGTCCTTGCGTTGACGGCTGTGGATGGCGCTGATGGGCCAGGTGGCCCAGGGTGTGCGAAGGTAGCTCCGGTTGAGATGATGTAACCGCACGATCTCGTGAGGAGAACCCAACAGCGTGGCGCGACGACGATCCAGAGTTGCAGGAGCGATCAACCCGGTCGCAACCGTCCGTGAAGTCTTGTCGATCGTGCGTGAGATGTCGTTCGATGATCTGCGGGACGTCGCGCTTCGCCAGCCACGAGTCGCGGTTATCGCTCGGACGGTTGACGAAGCGCGCGAGGTGGCAGGGCTTGTCTTTGGCCCCGAGGCTGCGGGACTGGTCGTCGCGCAGCGAGAGAATGAGGTCTGGCCGCACGCGGCTGACATCGTTCTGGTCGCACGAGACGCCAGGCCGGACGGCGTTCGTTACCTCGATGCGCGGACTGTCGAATTCTCGGCTGGCGAACCTGTTGAACGAATTCGTCAGTCGGTCGTCCGGGTTGGCGACGACATGGAGCTGGCGCTCGGTCGGGCCTTTCCGGCGCTGCGGCAAGTTGCGGCAATGCACGTCATCCACGTCACCTCGCGGGTCAACGGACAGTTCGCGCTCGCCTCGAACCTTCCGGCGCTCGTCCCGGTCGTTGGGGGCCTGCTGGCAGCCGGGGCGGACACGATCGTCCTCACCAAGAACCAGCTCATGATGATCTACAAGTTGGCCGCGATCCACGATCGCGACCTCGACAACCGTTTCAGGATCTATCAGGAGATGGTCCCGGTCGTCGGAGCCGGACTCTTCTGGCGGACGGTTGCGCGCGACCTGGCGGCGATGATCCCGTTCGCGGCCGGCGCCGTCCCGAAGGTTGCGATCGCCTATGCTGGAACTTTCGCGGCCGGGATGGCGGCACACGTCTACTACCACGAAGGCAAGCGCGTCGATAGCGCCCGCATGCGGCAGTTCTATCGCAGGGCTCTTCAGGAGCTGAAGGAACGTCCTGATCTGCTACGCTCATTGCCGTTGCCGAACCGGCTGCGCGGAGATGGTGAGCAGCGTCCGGTTATCGTGGATGTGGACTACAGATCCGATGCCTCGGCGGAGATGCCGTAGTCGCTCAGCTTGTCGCCAAACTCGGCCATGTTATATCCGAGCAGTGATGAAGCGGTGACACGATCGCCATTTGCCTGGCGCAGCGCCTCACGGATCATCTGCCGCTCAACCTCCTGCAACACATCTCGAATTGGCGTTGCGCTGCGGACCTTGGCTGAGATATCGACGAAGTGGCCCTGGTCGACCGTCGAGAACGTGATGTTGTCCTCGGTGATGATGCCGCCACCAGCCATGACGATTGCCCGTTCGACAGTGTTTTCCAGTTCGCGAACGTTGCCTGGCCAGTCATGCTCCTGCAGCATCCGCATCGCGCCGGTCGAGATGCGTGATGGCCCAGCCGACGACGAATTGCGATGCTTGTCGAGGAAGTGTTCGATCAGCAAGGGGATGTCGTCGCGGCGCTCACGCAGCGCCGGCAGGTGGACGACGATGACGTTCAGACGGTAGTACAGGTCCTCGCGGAACTGCCCCTCACGCACCTCCTGGGCCAGATTCTTGTTGGTGGCGGTGACGACGCGTGTGTCAACCTTGACAGGGACCGTTCCGCCAACGCGCTCGAACTCCCGTTCCTGGAGGACGCGCAGCAGCTTCTTCTGAGTCGCCAGCGACATCTCGCCAATCTCGTCAAGGAAGATCGTTCCGCGGTTGGCGCGCTCGAAGTGGCCCTTTTTCTGCGCGATCGCGCCGGTGAAGGAGCCTTTCTCATGCCCGAACAATTCGCTCTCGAGCAGCGTCTCCGGCAGGGCGGCGCAGTTGACTTTGATGAGCGGGCCGTGCGCGTAGCCTGAGTTACGGTGGATCGTTGTCGCGACCAATTCCTTGCCCGTGCCGGTCTCGCCGGTAATCAGCACGGTCGCCTCGGTCCGGGCGACACGACCGACGGTCTTGAAGACATCCTGCATCGACGGGCTGTTTCCGATGATGTACTCATTCGGGTCACGCTCGGTCAGCCGGCGCAGTTTCTGGACCTCCTTGGCGAGCTCCAGGCGCTCGAGGAAGCGCTGGACCCTGAGCAGCACATCGTCGAGATCGAACGGCTTCGTTACATAGTCATAGGCGCCAAGCTGCATCGCCTCGATCGCAATCGAGGCGCTTCCGAAGGCGGTCATGACGATAACCGGCAACGGGCCGTCTGCCTTGTCGCCCAACTCGCGGAGGACATCCAACCCGGACATCTCCGGCATCTTGATGTCCATGATCGTCAGCTCGGGGAGGGCGTCGGCCTTCTTGAAAGCGGCAACGACTGCGCTGCCGTTGACGGCTTCGTCGACGTCGTACCCTTCGTCTTCGAGCAGCTCTCGCAATAGATTGCGAATGCCCGCATCGTCGTCCGCGACCAGAATGCGCGGCATAGGCTGGACCAACCTCTCCGGGGTACGGCGCCGATTGTGACCGGGTCGCCGGTGTCACGCCTGCATACAGACAGGCGCGAACTGGACCGGTGTCGTATTGACACTCGTGCCTAAGTATATGCCACATGCCAGAGCCGCGCCGTTCGCGCGTTTTGCGATCGACAACCAGGCAGCGTGACGGAACCGCTCGGGCCGGGCGGAATCCGTGCGTTTGCGAGGCTATACTGTCAAGCATTGACCGAACCGGCCGTTGAAGTGTCATTGGAGACGAAGCAGCGTGAGTCGCGTCCCAGAGCGTGTGATCCTGATTGGTCCGAGTGGATCCGGCAAATCGGAGTTGGCCCAGAGCCTTGCGCGGGAACTGGGCTACGCGCCGGTTGACACGGATTCCATGATCGTTGAACGGATTGGGATGCCGATCGCCGAATTCTTCACCCGCTTCGGCGAGTCTGCGTTCCGGGCGCTAGAGTCGCAGGTGATCCGCGAGGCGTGCCTTCGTGAACGGGCGGTCATCGCGACCGGTGGCGGAGCCGTCCTCGCGCCGGCCAACTGGGCTGTCTGGCGGCCAAACAGCGTCGTCGTTTCGCTGATGGCGCGGCCAGAGACGCTGGTCGCGCGCGTCCGTCGCCAGGCGGCGGCCAGCGGCGACGATGCCGAGCGGCCGTTGCTGGCCGGCGACGCCGAAGGGCGAATGCGCGCGATGCTGGCCGCGCGCGGCCCGTTCTACGCCGCCGGCGATGTCACGATCGACACCGACGGCATTGCTGCTACGCGGGTCCGCGACCTGGCCTTGGCGGCAGTTCGTGCCGCATTCAACACAGGGAGCGTTCCCTGCCTCTCGTTGGCGACCTCCGGCGAACGGTCGGACATCTACGTCGGGCGAGGGCTGGCGCAGCAAGCCGGAGAAATGGCTTCACGGCGTTGGCCGACGGCGCGCCGAGCGTGGCTGATTACCGATAGCAATGTTGAACGGCACTGGGGCGACTGCCTGGCGGCAAGCTTCCGCGAGGCGGGGATCGACGTTCAACTGCTGACCGTCGCGGCCGGTGAAGGCAGCAAGGATCTGCGGGTAGTCGAGCGGATCTGTTCCGACATGACAGCAGGAGGTGTCACTCGCCGTGATCTGGTTGTCGCGCTGGGTGGCGGAGTTTCCGGCGACCTGGCTGGGTTTGTCGCGAGCATCTGTCTGCGAGGACTCTCGCTGATGCAGGCGCCGTCATCGCTGCTGGCGATGGTCGACTCAAGCGTCGGTGGCAAGACCGGCGTCAACATGCCGGCCGGCAAAAACCTTGTCGGCGCGTTCTATCAGCCCGGAATTGTCGTAATCGACCCGCTCCTGCTGGACAGCCTGCCGGCCGAAGAGTATCGGTCCGGAATGGCCGAGGTGATAAAACATGCGTTGATCCAGCCCTCGACCCCGCTCGGCGGCAGCGATCTGGCCGACACGCTGGCCGGAGCGCCGCTTGACCCGCTCCCGCGTGAGATCGTCGCTCAGGTTCTTGAGCGCAACGTCGCCATCAAGCACTCGGTCGTTCAGGCGGACGAACGAGAGAGCGGACTGCGGATGATCCTCAACTTCGGCCACACCGCCGGCCACGCGATCGAGGCGGATGGGTACCGCTATCGACACGGCGAGGCGGTCGCTTTGGGAACGGTCGTTGCGAGCCGTATCGCGCGTAAGCTGAACCGAGTCGACGACGCCTACGTGGCGAGAGTCGAGGGGCTGGTCACGCGGGCCGGGTTGCCCGCTCGCTTCGACGGCTCGGTCGAGGCAGTGATCGGACGGCTCAGTCATGATAAGAAGAACGTCGATGGCGCGTTACATTGGATCCTGCCAGGCTCCGGCGGGATCGTTGAGCCGGTGAGCGATGTTCCACTCGACACGGTCCGGGTGGCGCTACGCGAGTCCGGCGCTAACTGATTTCGTGCAGTCCCAGCGGATGCGCGTGCTAGACTTGGCTGTTTGAGGGAAACCAGCGCCCGGCGCGGGCGTCGGTCCCTGTGGCCGCAGCCAACGCGTGGCGCGTTGTCGAGATGATGCCGGAGACATCCACGTTGACAGTTGTCGTATCTGGTTCAGTCGCCTTCGACCATATCATGGTCTTTCCCGGCCACTTCGAGGACCATATCCTGCCCGACAAGATCCATATCCTGAACGTGTCGTTCCTGGTTGACTCGTTGGACCGGCTGCGCGGTGGCGTGGCCGGCAACATCGCCTACAGCCTCGGCCTGTTACGCCAACCGGTGCGAGTCGTGGCGACGGTTGGCACCGATTTCGTCTCGTATCGCGAGGATCTTGGCGCGCTGGGCGTCGACACAAGTGACGTCGTTGTGATTGAACACGAGTTGACGGCCAGTGCATTCATCACGACCGACCGCGCCGACAACCAGATCACCGGCTTTTATCCCGGCGCAATGGCCAGGGCCGGCGAGTACTCGATCGGCGGCACGCTGGACGGCGCGCGACTCGCGATCGTCTCGCCAACGGCCCCGGACGCGATGCGCCGGCATGTCCGCGAGTTGGCTGACTCCGACGTTCCGTACATGTTCGATCCTGGCCAGCAGATCATCGCGCTTCCGCCAACGGCGCTGCGTGACGGCATCGAGGGCGCGCAGATCCTGATCGGCAACGACTACGAGTTCGCGATGATCTCGGAGAAGACGGGGATGTCCCGCGAAGATCTGTTTCGCGCTTGCCCGGTCGTTGTGATCACCTACGGCGAGCTAGGGTCGCACATTCACGTCGATGACCAGTTGCTTGAGATTCCGGCGGTCGCGCCGAGCGCCGTCGTTGACCCAACCGGCGCCGGGGATGGCTACCGCGCTGGCCTGGTCGCGGCGCGGATGGCGGGTCTGGATTGGGACGCGGCCGGGCGGGTAGGGTCGATGGCGGCGACATTCGTCGTAGAGGTCAAGGGCACGCAAAGTCATCGCTATTTGTTCACCGAATTCGCCAATCGGTTTGACATTGAGTTTCCAGGGTACGCGGGATCACTGAACGCGTTTGAACGACGGCTGGACGCAACCGTCCAGCAGGGAGAGTAGGATAATGGCTGACGTGCGGCAACTCAAGTACGACATCGCCGACCGATCGCTGGCCGACGCCGGACATCGCAGGATCAGTTGGGCCGCCCGCGAAATGCCGGTCCTGGCCCTGATCCGCGAGCGCTTCGAGCGCGAGAAGCCGCTGGCCGGCATCCGCCTGATCGCCTGCGCGCACATCACGACCGAAACCGCCAACCTCGCCCTGACGCTACGGGCGGGTGGGGCCGACGCGATCCTCTGCGCCAGCAACCCTCTTTCGACCCAGGACGATGTCGCGGCGGCGCTCGTCGACGAGGGCATCAGCGTCTTCGCGATCAAGGGCGAGGATGAGGCGACGTACTACAAACACATCAACGCCGCGCTCGACCACCGCCCGCAGATCATCGTCGATGATGGCGCCGACGTCGTCAGCACGGTCCATAAGACGCGGCGCGACATCATCGACGGCATGATCGGCGCGACCGAAGAGACGACAACCGGCGTCGTCCGAATGCGGGCGATGGAGAAGGACGGCGTGCTCAGCTTCCCGGTTATCGCCGTCAACGATGCCGACACCAAGCACTTTTTCGATAACCGCTACGGCACTGGTCAGTCCACACTCGACGGTATCCTGCGCGCGACGAATATCCTGCTGGCCGGCAAGATCGTCGTCGTCGCCGGCTACGGCTGGTGCGGCAAGGGCATCGCGATGCGTGCCAAGGGGATGGGTTCGCGAGTGATCGTGACCGAAATCAACCCGGTCCGAGCGCTCGAAGCGGCCATGGACGGCTTCGAGGTCTCGACGATGGAAGCCGCCGCGGCGGAAGGCGATCTGTTCATTACCGTCACCGGCAACGTGAATGTCATCGACAAGCGCCACTTCGAGGCGATGAGCGACGGCGCGATCATCGCCAACTCCGGCCACTTCAACTCCGAAATCAACATGCAGGCACTGTCCGAGATGAGCGGCGAGGGGCGGCGGATGTTGCGGCCATTTGTCGAGGAATTCCAGGTGTCCGGCGACAAAACGGTCATTGTCCTCGGCGAGGGTCGCCTAATTAACCTGGCAGCGGCCGAGGGCCACCCGGCCAGCGTGATGGACATGTCGTTCGCGAACCAGGCGCTGGCGTGCTCGTATCTGGTCTCGACCGGCGCGCAGCTCGAAAAGCGCGTCTACGTCGTGCCGGAAGAGATCGACCAGCAGATCGCGCTACTCAAGCTGCGCAGCATGGGCATTACCATCGACGAACTGACCGCCGAGCAGCGGCACTATATGACCTCCTGGGAACAGGGGACGTAACAACCGGATCGTTTTGGGCGTTCACTCGCGACACACGTGATAGGAGACGACGGGACGATGCCAACGTCGTTCATGCGCTCGGCGCAGACACATTTCACTTCGGAGTCGGTCACCGAGGGTCACCCCGACAAGCTCTGTGACCAGATCTCCGACGCCGTCCTCGACGCGATCCTGGCCGAGGACCCCGACGCGCGCGTCGCCTGTGAGACGGCGACGACGACTGGCCTCGTCCTCGTTTTTGGCGAGATCAGCACCTCAACCTACGTCGACATTCCAACACTGGCTCGCAATGTGATCCGCGACATCGGGTACCGGCGAGGCGCCTACGGCTTCGACGCCGACACCTGCGGCGTCGTGACTTCCATCAAGGAACAGTCGTCGGACATTGCCGGCGGAGTCGATGAGGCCTATGAGGTCCGCGTTGGCCATCACACCGACCCGCGTGACCAGATCGGCGCCGGCGACCAGGGCATGATGATCGGCTACGCCTGCGATGAGACACCCGAGCTGATGCCTCTGCCGATTGCGTTGGCGCACGGTCTCTGCCGGCAACTGACTCACGCGCGCAAGGCGGACATCCTGCCGTTTCTGCGTCCGGACGGCAAGAGCCAGGTAACAGTCGAGTACGAGTACGGCGTCCCGAAGCGCGTTTCGACCGTTCTGATATCCACCCAGCATGACGAGGACACGCTGAACTCGACCATAGAAGCGGCGATTCGCGACGCGGTGATCTCTGAGATTATTCCGCCGAACATGCTCGACAACGACACCAAGATCCTGATCAACCCGAGCGGGCGCTTCGTGATTGGCGGCCCGATGGGCGACGCCGGCCTGACCGGCCGCAAGATCATCGTTGACACCTACGGTGGCATGGCGCGGCATGGGGGCGGCGCCTTTTCGGGCAAGGATCCGACGAAGGTTGACCGCTCGGCGGCCTACGCCGCGCGCCACGTTGCCAAGAACATCGTCGCCGCTGGACTGGCGAAGCGTTGTGAACTGCAGGTCTCATATGCGATCGGCGTCGCCCACCCGCTCTCGCTCCACATTGAGACGTTCGGGACCGGCGTCGTCGACGACGACATGCTGATTAAGTTGATCGCAAAGCACTTCGACCTTCGGCCGCGCGCCATTATCGAGGATCTTGACCTGTTGCGGCCGATTTACCAGCAGACGGCCTCTTACGGCCACTTCGGCAGGACCGATATCGACCTGCCCTGGGAAGCCACGAACATGGTCGATGCGCTGCGTGACGCGGCCGGACTCGGCCTCACGACCGCGCGCTGACAGGGACGTTGGAAGTGGCCGGGGAAGCTCGGACGGCGCTGGTCACTGGCGCGCTCGGTTTCGCCGGCCTGCACATGTTGGCCGAGCTGGAGCAACAGACCGACTGGGAGTTGATCGGTCTTGCGCGTCGGCATGGCCCAACTCCGGGTCGTTCTAGCCTGCTTACGTGCGATCTGCGTGACAGCGCGCTCGTTTCACGCGTCATCGAGCGTCACCGGCCAGACATTATCGTCCACCTGGCGGCCCAGAGCTATGTTCCGCAGGCGATCGCCGCGCCCGCCGAGACAATCTCCAACAACGTCGTCGGACAAGTCAACGTCCTCGAAGCCTGCCGGTCAGCCGGACTCGATCCGACGATCTTGATTGTTGGATCCAGTGAGGAGTACGGCCAGATCAAAGAGGACGAACTCCCGGTTGCAGAGGATCAGCCGTTCCGCCCGGTCAATCCGTACGCCGTCTCGAAGATCGCCCAGGACATGCTCGGACTCCAGTACGCCATCTCCTACGGGATGCGGATCGTCCGTGTCCGTCCATTCAACCACTTCGGTCCCGGCCAGAGCGACCGTTTCGTGTTGTCTGCATTCGCGCGGCAGGTAGCGGAGGCGGAGTTGGGACGAATCGAGCCGGTCGTCTTGACGGGCAACCTTGACGCCCGACGGGACTTTCTCGACGTTCGCGACGTTGTTCGGGCCTACCGGCTGCTGGCCGGATCGGGCGTGACTGGCGAGGTTTACAATGTCGCGTCGGGCGTCACTCACCGAATTGGAGATCTGCTCGACCGCTTGATCGCGCATGCGACGATCTCAATCGAAGTCCGACACGACCCCGCCCGAACGCGTCCTTCGGACATGCCGATCGTCGTTGGCGACGCTTCCAGACTCCGGGCTGCGACTGGCTGGCAGCCGATTTTCGACGTGGACCAGTCGCTACGCGACACGCTGGACTACTGGCGCGAGACGCTGTCGCGCAGCCCCGATCTCTCGTTAGAATCGTGACCTCGCGCCGGTGTCGTCGCGATCGCCGTCGACGCCTCGTCAGGACGACAGGTCGACCCCCGCGTCACGCAGTCCCATCATGACGATCTCAGCCAGCACGTCGAGCATCCGGTGGCCTTCGGCAGCCGATGCGTGCGCGGGGTCTCCGAAGTAGCCGAGGGTTGCCCCAGCTTCGGCAAAGGTGCGCGCGCCAGCTTTAAGTTTGGCGGGCAGGTCGATCCAGACTGGCTCCAGGCCGGGCAGCGCTTCCATGCGGACGACATCGGGCCGGACCGCCATCACGATTGATGTCTCGTAGCCTCCGGCGTGGCGCGCGCCGGCGCGGAATTCGTCGCTGAGCAGGTTGAAATATGGTTCGACACGCTGGTCGGGAAACAATATCGGTGCGCCGGACAGTTCGGCCGCGACGCGGCAGGCGCTGGTGACGCGCTCAACATGCGCCGGCTCAAGGTGCGCGTTGCAACAGACGATCGCACGATAGCCTTGACGTGCGTGCTGATATAGGACGCTCGTCAGATAGCTTTCAAACGGATCAGGATCAACCGGCGTTGTGCCTGCGAACGATGTCCCGACGAACGAGACTGAGTACGCGATCGGTGGCAGAACCAGGGCGGTTGTTCCGTTCTTATGAAGCAGCATCGCGGCGCGCTCAGCCGTTGCCTGCGCGATGATGACATCGGTGTCGAGCGGCAGATGGGGACCGTGCGCCTCGGTCGCTCCGATCGGGAACAGACCAACCGGCCGGCGGCTCAGTCTCTCGCGTGTCTCGACCCAGGTGAGAGTTGATAGGACCGCGGGCCGCTCGCCACCATCCATCTGTCAGTTCCTATCGTTCAGTTCAATCTGGTTTCAGTTCAATCCGGTTGGGTCGAGTATGCTTCATCAACAGGTTGCCGGCACCCAGCGTCATCGACGGCGCTGGCCAGCACTATGACTTTGCGATCATTGATCACGCGCGGCGTGACGCCACATCAAACGGTGGCTTTGGAGTCGATGCATTTGTGATGACGCTGATATCGCGCAGGCTGGTCGAGTACTGTACGGCGCTTCGACTGAGCGCCGGCGCGGCGACGCTGTTCCTGCCGTTTGAAGCGCCAAGCCCACGGGCGCCAATCGTGCGCGCGGCTGAGACGCGTGGCCCGGCTGGATTCGACCGGCGTGAGGTGATCGTCATGGCTGGGCGCGTCAGTGTCGTTGCGGGGGGGGGGGGC
>JBBECJ010000397.1:11626-11864 GCA_040881885.1 Thermomicrobiales bacterium
GACGTTGCCGTGGACAGCGCGGCAACGTCACAACCAGCCGCCGTTCGAGTTGAACTGAAAAAACGCCGCGTCTCAACCGACCTGTCGACCGCGTCGTGTTCCGGTAGGGTCAGGCCGTCGCAAACGAGAACGGCGCGCCGGCGCTGTGCTGCTCGTCGGTCATCATCGCCTCCAAAATGCGTTGGAGGGCCATGATGTGACAGCACGTGCTCAGTTGCTGCGCTTCGAAAAAGTGGCA
>JBBECJ010000398.1:0-11831 GCA_040881885.1 Thermomicrobiales bacterium
GCGGAAAACGCGACCGTCACAACCTGTCATTCGCGGACGGTCGACATCGCGTCGTTCACACGTCACGCGGATATCCTGGTCGCGGCAGTTGGCAAGCCGAACACGGTCAGCGCAGAGATGGTCAAGCCAGGAGCGACTGTCGTCGACTTCGGCGTCAACTTCGTCGACGGCCGGATGACGGGCGACGTAGACGCCGAAAGCGTCGCGGAAGTCGCAGGGTGGCTGACGCCGGTTCCAGGCGGAACCGGAAGGGTGACGACCGCGATCCTGCTGCGCAACACGATCAAGGCTGCGACGCTGCGCGTGCAGCGCAAGTCAGGTGATGGATGCGACACTGGCGGGACTGTTGGCGACGATCGACTTGGAGTATCGGATGCTGAGTGACATCGAGATAGCGCGCGCCGCCGAGATCCGGCCGATCACCGAGATTGCAGCCAGTCTCGGCGTCCACGCTGATGACCTGGAGCCGTATGGTCGCAACAAGGCCAAGATCGCCCTATCCGCGATCGACCGCGACACGAATCGAGCGCGTGGAAAGTACGTCGTCGTGACGGCAATCACGCCGACGCCCCTCGGCGAGGGCAAAACGACGACAACCGTCGGACTCGGCCAGGCGATGAAACTGATCGGCGAGAACGCGGTGATCGCCATCCGTCAGCCATCGTTGGGGCCAGTATTCGGCATCAAGGGCGGCGCGGCTGGCGGCGGCTACGCGCAGGTCGTTCCAATGGAAGAGATGAACCTGCATCTGACCGGCGATAGTCATGCCGTCACGGCGGCGCACAATCTATGCTCCGCGTTTCTCGACAACTCGCTCTACCAAGGCAACCCGCTCAACATCGATCAGGAGTCGATCACCTGGCGTCGCGTGCTGGATGTCAACGATCGCGCGTTGCGCGACATCGTCGTCGGCCTCGGTTCCGACAACGGAGTTCCGCGCCAGACTGGCTTCGACATCACCGCCGCGTCGGAAGTGATGGCCATTTTCGCGCTGGCGCGGGATCTGCCCGACCTGCGCGCGCGATTCGGCAAAATCGTCGTCGGCCAGACACGTGACCGGCAGCCTGTGACGGTCGAACAGCTTGGGATCGCAGGAGCCATGACGGCCCTGATGCGCGACGCCATCAAGCCGAACCTACTCCAGACGCTGGAGCACTCGCCGGCGCTGGTCCACGCCGGACCGTTTGGAAACATCGCCCACGGCAACTCGTCCATTATCGCTGATCTGGTCGGTCTTCGGCTGGCTGACATCCTGCTGACGGAGGCGGGCTTTGGCGCCGACCTCGGCGCCGAGAAGTTCTTCAACATCAAGTGCCGGGTGAGCGGGCTCGCGCCGGACGCGGCCGTCCTGGCGGCGACCATCCGCGCGTTGAAGGCGCACAGCGGACGCTTCAAGATCGTCGCCGGCCGGCCACTTGACCCGGCGCTGGCTGGCGAGAACCTCGAAGCGCTGCGTGACGGTATCGGAAATCTCGTCAAGCAGATCGAGAATGTCGCCAAGCACGGCGTGCCGGTTGTCGTCGCGATCAACCATTTCCCAACCGATAGCGCGGCTGAGTTGGAGCTCGTGCGTCAGGTCAGCCTCGACGCCGGCGCGTTCGAAGTCGCTGTCAGCAAGGTGTTTGCCGAGGGCGGACGAGGCGGGGAGGATCTCGCGCGGGCGACGCTGCGCGCGGCCGGGCGTGGCAGCAGCTTCAGTCACCTATATCCGCTCGACGCGCCGATCAAGACCAAGATCGAAACGATCGCCCGCGAGATCTACGGCGCCGGGTCAGTCAGTTACACGCCGGCCGCCAACCGCGCGATTCGCGCATACTCGGGCCATGGCTACGATTCGCTACCGATCTGCATGGCGAAGACACACCTGTCCCTCAGCGGCGACCCTAATCTGGTCGGGCGGCCGGAGGGATTCGACCTGCTGATCCGTGAGGTGCGCGCGTCAGTCGGCGCCGGGTTCATCTACCCAATCGTCGGCGAGATGCGGACAATGCCCGGTCTCGGCAAGTCGCCTGGCGGATTGAACGTCGACATTGACGAGAACGGTGAGATCGTCGGACTGTCGTAAAAAGTTCGTCAATCATGTCTGGGATATGTCGTCGTTGCCCGAATTCGCTGTCGAGGCTCGACTGTCCGGCCGGTCTCCATACTATTCGTGTGCAGATGGCGTCTTATTGACGAATTGTGACGGACGGAATCGCCCCTGGTTCAGCAGCGTTCGCATTTCGTCTCTGGCTTGTTCCGAGAGTTGAGAGCGATCGATCGCTTCAAGGAGTCCCTCGACGCCGAGCGCGGGCTGGCGTCTAGCCTGCGTTGCAAGCCAGATCGACAATCCGACCCCGCAGAGCACGAGAGCAACGGCGATCATCCTGTTCACAATGCAAAACTTCCCGTGTCCCTACAGATCTGCGCTGACGGAGTTCGGACGCTGTCGGCGCGACCGTAGCGCATGCCATTTCATGTCACGGAAACTGGTCGTTGTTAAGCCGTGACTGCATCCACAATGATAGCCGGTTAGATGTGCCCGGCCGGCTATCATCGTGTCGTTCCAAATTGGCTGCGGAGCGGGGACTCGAACCCCAACTGCCTGATTCAGAGTCCGGCAACGACCCATCCAACACGTCCATACGGGATGCTGCCCAACGATTGGATGACCTCTTCGCAAGCGGAACCGATTGACGAATCCTATTGGCGTCGTTCCGCAGACGCCGCCGCATCCAACGCTGTCTCTAGGAGATCGATCATGTACTGATCGATGTCGTTTCGCATCTCATACGTGAATACATGCATTCCGCCGTTGGCATGTCGTATCTCTTCGTAGAAGTCGGCCGGGGATCTGAATCCGAACGGGCGCACCGTCGATTCGGTCAATCCTCGCGTGCCGACGATCCTGCTTGGATTTGCGAGTCCACTTATGTCAACTCTACACACACGCCAGTTACCGTAGTGGTCATCCTCGCCGTCGCGCAGCCACAATAGATTCGCCCCAGTAGACCCAGTTATCCCCAGATAACCTCCCCCACATAACGCTGCTCCACGCATCGGCACAGGCGATGTGGGGCGCGGGAAAAACTGAATCTCAATTTGTCCATTGATCGGCAACCTGAAATTCGCTCCCCAAAGACCGGAGCTGACCTCCCGCTCTGTAATCTGACCATGTTGAAACCGTTCATTGAATGCCTTCACGGGTGCACGGAGCTGCTCCAACAACTGCTCAGAGGAGTAGCGGTACATTTGCTCCAGCTGTGTTGTGCGATCGATCTCCTGCTGTTGCCTCAGCAGTTCGGTTTGCCGCGACCCGTATGCAGCTATCGCCAGCTCGACGGCAGCATCTACCGGAGATATCACTTCTTCGGCTGGCGCAGAATCCGAAAGAATCCGAACGACCTCGTCCCATTTTGGCCGTTCACGGGGATTCTTTGCCATCATTCTGCCGACGAGCTGGGCCAGTCTCAGGTCAACGTCGGCGCGTAGTGCGCGCACGTCAGCAGGGCGTGAATACAGGTGAGCCAGCTCCCAGTGTCGCCAGTTGCCGGGATCGGCAACACCGTCTTCAAGCGGGTGCCGCAGCGTCAGTATGCGAAAGAACACGATGCCGACCGAATACACGTCGATCTTTACTGTGTTCGATTCGGTGCGCCAGCCCTCCGGCGCCATATAGGCTAAAGCCTGACGGCCCTTGAATGTGTGGGTTCTTGTTCGCTCAGTGACCAACTTCGAAATGCCAAAGTCGCTGATCCGCAGGCGACCGTCATCAACGAGTACGTTGTCGGGCTTTATGTCACGATGGACGAGCAATTCGTTGATCGCCCGCGTTCCCTGGGCGATGTCTACCATCATCCGCTGTGACTCAGCGATCGGGATGAGGCTATTGGTAGTCAGATGCGTATAGAGCTTGTGCTCAAGCGTCTCCCCTGCCACATACTCCATCATGAGGTATGGACCCAAGCCATCTGACTCATCATCTGAGACATGCACGACCGGGACAACGTTCGGATGACGAATTTGCGGAGCTTGCTGGAGTTCGTTCAAGAGAGCATGCCGGTTGGGAGAATTAACCATCGTTCCAGCCGGCAGCACCTTCGCCGCGAGTACCCTCCCAGTGACCGTACCTACCGCCCGGTACACCTCGCCGAACGCCCCGCTCCCAATGAAGTCAACAAGATCGTATGGCTCGTCGTCTGGGCCTGTTAACTGCTGGCCGATTCTGCCGAGCGACACAGCGGTTGGCTCCCTCGTGGATGGAAATGCCAATGGTCGTCAAACCGGTCGTCAAAGCGACTGCGCCGGCACGGGGACTCAGCTTTCAGCATATGTTTTCCGCATCTACATGGGGCTTTTCGTGGCTGGGGAGCAGGGACTCGAACCCCAACTGCCTGATTCAGAGTCAGGTGTCCTACCATTAGACGACTCCCCATCGCACGGCGCGACGCATAAGTATAGACGCGTCGGAACCCGATCGCAAGCGGATCAGGCTGTTTCGGCGACAGCCGGCTGTCCTGGACGCTCAAGCACGAACTCTCCCAGACCGGCCAGTTCGGGTCGGGCCAGCAACGCCCGGTCGGTCGACGTGATCAGCAGTTGCCCGCCGGCTTGACAAGCCGCGTCGAGCAGCGTCTGCTGGTGCCCGGCGTCCAGCTCCGACAGGACGTCGTCGAGTAGCAGAATTGGGCGCAGATCGAGCGCCTGGGACGCCGAATCGAGTTCCGCCAGCTTCAGCGCGAGCACGGCCAGACGCTGTTGACCACGCGAGCCATACCGCGAGATGTCGTGCCCGCCGATCATGATTGTCAGGTCGTCTCGATGTGGGCCGATCAAGGTTGCTCCTCGGGCGATGTCGGCTGTCAGCCCGTCGCGAAGCTGTTGCTCGTAGCTGACAGCCACTCGCTGCGCCGCGTCGATCGATCCGTGCTCCTTGCCGGCAATATCTTCCCACCACGAGTCGGACGCGCGGATCGTCGCCGCGTACGCTATCCGTAGCTCGCCCGAGCGATCCGAAAGCGTGGCGAAACGCTGTCTGGCGCCGTGCGCGAGCCTGCCGATCGCGATTGCCCGGGCGGCGACGATGTACGAGCCGAGCGCGACGAGCTGCTCGTCCCAGTACGCAAACTGGTCGATCCCGGAACCGCCCTCCTGCGCAACCTGCCGCAATAACCCGTTGCGCTGGGTGACGATCTTCGCGTAGCGTGACAGGTTACGCAGGTAGCGCCGGTCGATCTGTGAGAGGAAGATATCCAGGAAACGCCGGCGGACCGACGGTGGACCCAGCACGAGATCGAGGTCATCCGGCGCGAACGTGACGGTTGGAATCAGCCCGACGACATCTCCGGCCCGGCGCGGGCGATCGGCTACACGCAACAGCTTCTTCGTCGAACCACGCCGCTCGGTCCGCTGTATGAAGACTTCGAGCCGAACGTCAACGTCTCCGCGTTTGATCGACCCGGCCACTCGAGCATAGGGCTGAACGCCGAGATCGATGCCGCTCCCGTGGGCAATCAGGTCAGCGTCGGTCGACCCGCGCCGCGGCCTGGTAGTTGAGAGCAGTTCGATCGCCTCAAGGAGCGTGGACTTTCCGGTCCCATTTGGACCAATGATGCGCAAGCCAGATTCCGGCACGGCGATCGATGCGTCGCTGTAAACGCGGAAGTGCTCAAGATCGAGCCGGATGACGCGAATCGATTGCTCTGACTCCACCGGCAATCGCTGCTAGTTCGCGCCGATGACCATCGGCATGATCACGTGCGTGAAGTCGTCCGAGTCGGCTGGCTTGATGACGCCGGCGGCGTTCGCTCCCTGCAACTCGAACGCGACCTTAGGGTTGCGCATCACCGAGAGGACATCCGTCAGGTAGCGGCCGTTGAACGCGATCTGCATCTCGCCACCCTCGACTTGTGCGTCGACATCGTCGCGATTGTCGCCGGTGTCGGCCGCGTTGCCGGTCACGGTGACGCGGCCCATTTCGAGCGACTCGGAGGCGGGCGCGATATCGAACCGGACGACATCGTTGGCGCTACGCGAGAAGATCGCCGCGCGGCGAGCTGCATCGAGCAGAACCTCACGGTCAACGACCGTTCGCGTGTTCCAGTCCTTGGGAATAATCTGGCTCAGGTCCGGGAACGTTCCATCGATCAGCCGGGTCGTGAACCAGATGTCCTTCAACGAGACGAGCAACTGGCTCTGGTTCGGCGAGACAGTCAGTTCGACAACGTCGCCAGCGTCACCGAGGATGCGCGATAGTTCGTTCATTGCGCGGGCCGGCACGATGATCGACAACGGTTGCTCGACTGTCTGAGCGATACGAGCGTGGTGGACTGACATCCGGAAGCCGTCGGCTGCGGCCAACGAGAGACTGTCGTCGCGAGCGACAAGCTGAACGCCAGCCAGGACCGGACGGCTGTCGTCCGACGCGGCGGCGAAGACGACATGGCTGATCGCGTCACGCAGTGTCGCGGGATCGAGCCGGAGTGTCATGCCTTCGTTGATGGAGCGGTTCAGTGGCGGAAAATCGTCTGGATCAATGCCGCGAACATGCGCCTCGGTGTTCTTCTGTTTTTGGCTGACGGTCACAGTCAGCGGACCCTGGTCAAGGTCGAGTTGGACATCGCCCGGCGGCAAGCTACCGACGAAATCGCTGAGAACCCGAGCTTGAACAGTGACCCGGCCCTCCTTCTCAACTGTCGCATCGATGCGGACAGTGATGCCGATCTCAAGATTGGTGGCGGAGATCATCAGCGCGTCGTCCGCCGTTTCGATAAGGTAGTTGCCAAGCACTGGCAGCGTGCTCTTGGTCGCGACGGCCCGCCCGGCGGTAGATAGCGCCCGATGGAGACTCTCCTGGCTGCAACTGACCCGCACCGCTGCCACTCCTTCAGTGTCCGTACACATGTCCGTGGCCGCGAAGTATAGCACAGCAGGGACGCTCAACGGGTTCGAGAAATCAGAACGCGCGTTCTGAAATGTGTTGACATCCGGGCAAAGCGCCGGTAGAATAGACATAGAACACCTGTTCTAAACAGGTGGCGGGCTCGATGAAGACGTGAACGGAGATATGACGATGAGCGAGCAGTCCGCGTTCGATCCCACCCGGCACTTGACGAAGGTCAGTGGCCGCGATTACCTGGAAGTGAAGTGGCGGCTTGTCTGGCTGCGCACGACGCACCCGGACGCTCAGATCGAGACCGAAATGGTCCAGCACCAGAGCCAGATGGCCGTCTTCCGCGCCAAGGTGACGATCCCAAGCGGCGCCAGCGCGACCGGCTGGGGCAGCGAAGGTTCGGATGACTTCGGAGACTACCTGGAGAAGGCCGAGACGAAAGCGCTCGGTCGCGCGCTGGCCGCGTTAGGGTTCGGCACGCAGTTCTGCCCCGACTACGACTTTGGCGCCGACCGGCAGCGCGTCGTTGATTCTCCAGTCGATATCCGCAGCGGCAAGCCCGCTGGCGTCGTGAACGGCGCCCGGCAGGAGGCAACTCCCCGCCAGGTGAAGTACCTGTATGCGGTTGCCCGCGAGGTCGGCATCGCGTCCGATGAACTGGAAGAGCGGTCGCACCATGGGTTCGGCTGCACCGTCTCCGAACTGAGCCGGCGCGACATCTCGACACTGATCGAACAGATCCAGGCCGGCCGGACGGATCAGAGCATCGCGTCCTGATAGCAGTCTGAACGAGTCTCAGGCAGGAGGCACATCTGATGATCGCACTTCAGGCAACACCAACCTCGTCTCACGACCGAGAGGCGATGGAGACAGAGATGCAGCGCATCCTGTTCCGGCTCGAGGACGGATTTGAGAAGATCGCTCGCGCAGCGGCCGACGGCGACGACGTCAGTCGCTGGGAGGACATCTGGATCGAGTTGCTGAGCGAGTACGAACAGCTTCACGATCGCCTCGCGGCATGACCACCAGTCACAGTCCACAGCGATGAATCCAACGAGGCCGGGGATCGACCCCGGCCTCGTTTCATGTCCAATTGTCCTGTGTTGACGGCAGCACCCGATCCTGCTAATGTCCGCGACCGTCGGCTACGACACACAAGCGAGATTGATTGGTGAGTTCCACGATGACTCCTGGATACGACCTCGATCGCGTGCGCGCGAACCTGCCGGTCCTGAACGATTGGAACTACCTCAACACTGGCACGGTTGGAGTGATGGCCGAGCCAGTCCTGGCGAAGCATCTGGAGCACATCGCCGACCACGAACGTTACGGCCACGCGACCCAGGCGAGGGCTGTCGCCGGCTACGAGCGTGCACGGGGCGCCCTGGCGGCGCTAACTGGCGCCAGCCCGACCGACATCGCGCTCAACCGAAACGCGACCGACGGGATCAACTGGGTAGCGGCAACCTTTCCGTTGAAGGCCGGTGATGAAGTCATCACATCGACCGAGGAACACCCCGCGATGATCTACCCGTGGCTGGCCGCCTGTGAACGATCCGGCGCTCGGCTGCGCTTCCTCGCCTTGCAGACTAACGAGAACCATTTACGATCGGCGTTGGAGCGCGTGCTCAATGATTCGACGCGTGTCGTCGCGCTAAGTCATGTGTCGTGCGAAACCGGAAAGCGCGTTCCTCTCGAGATCATTCGCGATATTGTCGGCCCGAATGTCGCGATTCTCATCGACGCGTCACAGTCGGTCGGACAGTTTTCAGTCAACATCCCTGCCATGCGCGCCAATTTCGTGATCGGAAACGGCCACAAGTGGCTGGCGGGGCCGAAGGGGTCGGGCTTCGCCTGGTTCGATCCCGCGACGATCGACCTCGTTCCACCGGCCTACTTCGGCGACGGAGCCGTCGAACCCCGTTGGAAGCGGGAATACTATCAGGCCGATCCGTCTCCTCGGCTCCGCTTCGGTGGCGACGCGACTCGCTTCGAGTTCGGCACCCGCGCCTGGCACACGTACGAAGCGCTCGCCGAGGCGATCGACTACCAGGCTGGCCTGGGCTGGGACGCGATCTTCAACCATGTCGATCGCGTATCAAGTCTGGCGAAGGCGACGCTGGAGGAGATACCGGGTGTAGAGATCGTGACTCCGGCAGCATGGCAGGAATCGTCTGGAATCGTGACCTTCACGGTTGCGGGTCTGGTCGGGGAGGATGTCAGCCGGGCGTTGTGGGACCGTGAAAGGATTACCCAACGGCGCGTCGAGGTCCCTAGCGCGGTCCGCGTCTCATGCACGTACTTCACGTCCGAGGAAGATGTGACTCGCCTGGGTCTAGCAGTCGACCGGATTGCGCGCGGTCGCTGAAGAGCAGCGAATCATCCCAAGTGACGAGATTGTGCAGGTCCAATGTCGTTCGCAGTCCTGCGCGCGAGACGCGAGTGACGCCGCAGTTGGCGAAACGGAACGCTTGCCGGCTGACGGCGGGCAGTCCGAGCAGGACCGTTACCAGAACGCTGAGCTGGCCGCCGTGAGCGACAACGAGGATGTGATGACCCTGACTGGGTGGATGCGTCCTGTCCACGCGCTGGACGAAGCGCCGTGAGCGGGCGCGAAACTGCCTGACGCTTTCACCGCCCGGCGCGGCCGTACCCTTGCGGTGAAAATCGCCACTAGTCCACGACTCGCTCAGGCCGTGCTCATCGAGCAATGCTGGAGCGTCGTGATAGCGAGCGCCCTGCAGCACGCCGTAGTGCATCTCTCGCAGGTCAGGATCGAGCTGAACGTCCAGCCGGGCAGCAACGATGATCTCGGCCGTCCGAGCAGCCCGCCGCAGGTCGCTCGCGTAGACCGCGTCAAATGTGACATCCGCGAGCCGTTGACCAACTGAGGCTGCCTGCTGCTCCCCGCGCTGGTTCAGGACGACATCGAGGTGACCTTGAAAGACGCCTTCAGCGTTCGAAGCCGTCTCGCCATGCCGGACGAGCCAGAGTGTGGTTACCACGATGTTCTGCCTGTTCCATGGTGAAGGGCGGCCGGTGGCCGCCCTTCGTCACCCATACGCTTTCCGCGATTACTTGACCGTGATCTCGACGCTCTCGATCGAAATCGGCCCCTTCGGGCTGGATACCTCGCCAGAGCGGCTTGGGCCGACCGGGACGCTTGCAATAGCGTCAACAATGTCGAGTCCTTCTGTGACGGTCCCAAAGATTGAGTAGCTCTTCGGCAGCCTGTTGGTCAGGTCGGCGTGACAAATGAAGAACTGTGATCCGTTCGTGTTCGCGCCCGAATTCGCCATCGCCAGCGTACCGCGCGTGTAATTCAGATTCGTCGGCAGCTCATCCGCGAACCTGTAGCCCGGTCCACCGGTTCCGGTGCCAGTCGGATCACCGGTCTGAATCATGAATCCGGAGATAATCCGGTGGAACGGGACGTTCGCGTAGTAGCCCTGCTGGGCCAGGAAGACGAAGTTGTTGACGGTGTTCGGCGCGTCGGTTTCATACAAATCGACGACAATGTCGCCCTTGCTGGTCCTGATGACCGCGCCGTAGTCTTTTCCGTCTTCGAGCGCCATCGCCGGCGGCTGATTCCACTGCATCTGGGATTCCCCTCCTCCAGTTATTCCAGTAGCGGTTGCGTCGGCCCCCGCGATCTCGGTCGTCGGCGTCTGGTCGTCCGCCACGTTCCCGGTCGTAGAGGTACCGGCAGCCGTTGTGCTGCCCGCTCCGAACTGATCTTCAATGCCATCGTCCTCGCCACAGCCCGCCAGCAACGCCAGCGCCAGGACAAGTGTCACAAATATTCCACGCTGCATCTCAGATCCCCGTCTCGACCGTTTCAGCCGTCCGATTTAAGCCGAGCCGCGGGGCAATCGTCGCGACGCCATCGATGACGTGCTGGATGTGCTCGTCGAAGTCAACGCCGAGCGCTTCGGCGTTGTGACGCATTTCGTCTCGATTGACAGCGCGCGCGAACGCCTTGTCCTTCATCTTCTTCTTGACCGATGAAGGCTTGACCTCATCGATTGATTTCGTCGGTCTGACAAGCGCGACGGCCGTCACGAAACCACTCATCTCGTCCACGGCGGCCAACGTCAGCTCAAGCCGGCTGGCGCGCGGCACGTCGAGGTGATCGGCGTGGCTGAGAACCGACTGAATGACGTGCTCTGGAACGCCCCGCTCGCGCAGGATAGGCGCCCCGTCCTGTGGATGCCGATCAAGCGTTGGGTGAATCTCAAAGTCAAAGTCGTGGATCAAGCCAACGAATCCCCAAAGTTCCTCATCCTCGCCAAACACGCGCGCGTATTCGCGCATCGATGCTTCGACTCCGAGGCAGTGCTTGAGGAGTGGCTCTGCCTTGACGAACTCGGTGAGCAGCGCCCACGCGTTGTCCCTTGTAATTTCCATCGCGGTATGACGTCCCTACTTCCAGCTTCGACAACTCCGTAACTCCGTTACAACGCCTCATCCTACACGATAAGCATCGCGTCACCGAACGAATAAAAGCGATAGCGCTCCTGAATGGCGTGCGCGTAGGCCGCGCGAATAGTCTCCTCACCCGCGAACGCTGAGACGAGCAGCAGCAACGTTGTCCGCGGCAAATGGAAGTTCGTCAGAACTGCATCCACGACTTGAAACTTGTAGCCTGGTGTTATGTACAGCCGAGTCGTGCCAGACACTGGTTCGTCGAACGTCTCTGACGAGCTGAGATGATCCGCAAGAGATTCAAGTGTCCGAACGGAGGTCGTGCCGACAGCGACAACCCGGCGTCCATCGCGTTTTGCGCGAGCCACCGCGTTCAGGCAGGTTGCTGGAGCTTCATACCACTCGGAGTGGATCTGATGGTCACGCGCGTCGGCAGTCTTGATCGGCCCGAACGTGTCCAGTCCGACATGCAACGTGACGCTCGCGAACTCAATTCCGAGCGCACTGCAGGCGTCGATGACAGACTGCGTGAAAT
>JBBECJ010000399.1:0-1877 GCA_040881885.1 Thermomicrobiales bacterium
ACAACCTATCAGGTGTTGCTGCTGGCGGGCGATGGTGTCGGGCCGGAGGTGATTGGCGAGGCGGTCCGGACACTGGATCTGGTCGCGGAACGGTCCGGGTTCGTGATTGACTACGTCGAGGGCAAGATCGGCGGTTCGGCGATCGACACGCATGGCGTGCCGCTGCGGGACGAAGAGATCGACGCGGCGCGGCAGGCGGACGCGATTCTGCTTGGGGCGGTCGGTGGGCCGGCCTGGGATAGCCAGCCAAGGGGCAACCGGCCCGAGGCGGGGCTGTTGAAGTTGCGCTCGGCGCTAGGGCTGTTCGCGAACCTGCGGCCAGTGAAGGTATTTGACGCGTTGCTGGACGCCTCGCCGCTGAAGCCGGAGGTTGTGCGAGGAGTCGATTTGCTGATCGTGCGCGAACTGACGGGCGGACTGTACTTCGGGAAGCCGTCGAAGCAGTGGGAGACGAGCCGGGGGCGGCGGGCGGTCGACACGATGATCTACCGCGAACATGAGATCCGGCGGCTGGTTGAGCTGGGCTATGAGCTGGCGTCCGCGCGGCGTAAGAAGGTGACGAGCGTCGATAAGTCGAACGTGCTGATGACGTCGCAGCTCTGGCGGGCGGTGACGAACGAGGTTGCGGCGGGGTTCCCAGAAGTCGAGACGGAGCATGTGCTGGTTGATTCGTGCGCGATGCGGCTGATCGCGCGGCCCCGCGACTACGACGTGATGGTGATGGAGAACATGTTCGGTGACATCCTCTCCGACGAGGCGGCGGTGCTGGCCGGGTCGTTGGGGATGTTGCCGTCGGCCAGCTTGAACGGGAAGAAGCCGGGTCGGCGCGGTTCGGCTGGCAACCAGATTGGCATGTACGAGCCGATCCACGGTTCGGCGCCCGACATCGCCGGCAAGGGGGTCGCTAACCCGACCGGCGCGATCCTGTCGGTAGCGATGATGTTGCGGATCTCGTTCGGGCGGGGAGACGAGGCGGACGCGGTTGAGGCAGCGGTTGCCGATACGCTGGCGCGTGGCGCGCGGACGGCGGATATCGCGGCGGGCGGGGCGGCCAGCTCGACGGCAGAGTTTGGGGACGAGGTGCGGCGGCACCTGAGGCGGCGGTTGGCGGGATGACGGGCGGTTGACGGCGTTGTGTCTCGTTGGGGACGGAATGGCGACGTTCGCTTTTCGCGCCCGTCGTGTTGTGCTCGATGGAGACGACACCCGGGGACCGTTGGCCGGGTGGGAAACAGGGCGGGTCTCGAAACGTTCGATGCGTCAAGTCGGACACAACGACCCGCCCCTACTTGATGGTCACGAGGCCAATCCCGTTTATGACACGATCAAAATTGAGGTGAATGTAGCGTGGCAGCGTTGCTTGGGGTTTCGTGGTCGGCGGTCGTGGAAGAGTTGCCGGACCTCGATGCGCTGGTGGACATCGTCGAGGCGCCGGGGTGGAGTCTGGACGAGGCGCTGGCGCCGGGAGGGGTCAGGCGGCGGGTCCTGCTTCACAACCTGGACCTGGACGTGAGCCTGGCGGACTCTACGTACGTTGATGACGAATGGGCCGAGCGGGCGAAGACGGCTATCCGGAAGGCGGGGACGCCGTGGTTCAGCCTGCATCTTGGGTTTGCGAGCGAGCGGGTGCGCTTCGACGGCCACATGCTGCCGGAGTCGGCGCCGTTGGGACGCGACGCGTTGCTGACGCGGATTGTGGAGAGTGTGAGCCGTGCGAAGGAGTATCTCGGTCTGCCGCTGTTGCTGGAGAATCTCGATTATTGTCCGGAAGGGGCGTACGAGCACGTTTGCGAGCCGACTTTTATCAGCCAGGTAGTAGAAGAAACCGACTGCGGGATGTTGCTGGACATTGGCCATCTGCTGGTGACGGCGAGCTG
>JBBECJ010000400.1:0-1870 GCA_040881885.1 Thermomicrobiales bacterium
ATCGGGGCGCAAGCACCCGCACCAGGAGTACATCCAGATCGACACGCGCAACATCCTCTTCATCTGCGGCGGCGCGTTCGAGGGGATGGAGGACACGATTCGCAAGCGCGTCGGCAAATCGGCCGAGATCGGCTTCGGCGCGCAGGACTCGTCAAACGACACCGAACTGGACAACCTGATGAGCCAGGTCAACCACGATGACCTGCTCAAGTACGGGCTGATTCCTGAGTTCGTTGGCCGGCTGCCGGTCGTCGTCGCGCTCGATCACCTGACGCATGACGACCTGATGCGGATTCTGGTCGAGCCGAAGAACGCTGTCGTCAAGCAGTATCAGAAGTTCTTCAAGCTGGACGAGGTCGAGTTGGTCTTCACGCCGGACGCGCTCCAGGCCGCCGCCAACCAGGCCGAGAAGCGCAAGACCGGCGCGCGCGGGTTGCGGACGACGATCGAGGAAGTCCTGCTCGACGTGATGTACGAGATCCCGTCGCTGGACAGCGTCCGCAAATGCATCGTCAACGCCGAGGTGATCAATAACCGGACGCGTCCGCTGCTGATGACGGTCAACGACCGGCCGATCGAGTACGAGAAGACCGCGTAGAACGTAGGGGACAGGTAACAGGTGACAGGAGAACGGGCCGGCGGTCAAACCACCGGCCCGGTTTGATTATTGGCGCGGGAGGTTGAGCAGCGGGCGGAGGTCGCCGACGTGTTTGTCGTAGTGGTCGCGGGTAACATCGATGACGACCTCGGCGATATCGGCCTGGCACTCCTCGGCGAGCTGCATCAGCGCGAAGTGGGTGTCTTCGAGCGCCTGTCGAACGTCCGCTGTCGACATCGCGCGGTACGGGATGAGCATCTCCTTATTGAACGCGTCGACAGTGTCGCGGGTGAGCCCCAGCCGGGTGTACTCGCCGCGCTGGTTGAGCTGCTCGATGATGTCGATGCCGATCGACTCCCAGCCGGCCAGGTGGCTGAGCATATCGCGTCCGCTCCAGATGCCGATCGTGTTCGGCGTCTCCAGCGCCGAGTCAGGAATCGAATCGGCGAGCCGCTTCAGATCGAGCCACGCCTTCGAGGCGATTTGGAGCATCTCAAGGCGTTCGTCGATTGTCATTGGCATCGTGGAGTCAAGCCCTTCACGCCCGGCCGGGAACTGTTGCACGGCAAGCGCCAGCGTCCCGCGGCGTAAGCCGTTGCTGGCGTCACATCGATGTATACGGTTGGACGATCAGGTGCGGACGTGCCGGGGCGTATCCGAGCGTCGGCCGGTTGACGGCTAGAGTGTCCGCAGCCGGATGAGGTCGTCGAGGTGGCCGGGGTAGCAGCCGAGGACGAGGTCGCGGCGGACGGTGGGTGAGGCGCGGATCGTGTCCCGAAGCTGCTGGTGCGCGCGCTCGAAGTAGGATTTGGCCTCAGCGAGCGGGACGGTGTGCCAGGGGCGGACCCAGCGTTCGTTGAGGGCGTCCAGGTCCTCGTCTGTCGTGTAGAGGCGCGTGACTGGCTCGGCGCGGTCGAGCATCTGGATGACCTCGGCGCAGCGCTCCTCCCAGTTGGCGATGTGGACCATGACATCGCGGCCCGACCACGTGCCGACCGTGTTCTCGCGGTCGATCTGCTCGTCGGTAAGCGCCCAGGCGGCATCGCGGAACTCGGACCAGACCTGGTCCATTTCATCAAGAAGTTGCTGGCGGGCGGTTTCAGTAGCGGTGGCGGTCATTGGCGTGCCTTCCGTGATGCGTGACGCGTGATTCGCACTCTAGTGGGTGAGTAGGGAAGCGGACAGTGCCACGTTGGCGGTAGGATGGGAGAGAACTGGTCGAATGGCGGAGGGTGAATGGCGCACGCGCACGCGATGGCGGCGGAAGAGGTT
>JBBECJ010000401.1:0-1866 GCA_040881885.1 Thermomicrobiales bacterium
CGCCGCGAAAGAGACCGGGGAAGCAGAGGACGTTGTTGATCTGGTTCGGGTAGTCGGAGCGGCCGGTCGCCATCACGCGGACGTGGGGGATGGCGTCCTCGGGCCTGATCTCGGGGTCGGGGTTGGCCAGCGCGAAGACGATCGGGTCCTTGGCCATCTTCTTTACGTCGTCGGCCGTCAGCACGTTGGGGCCGGAGACGCCCAGGAACAGGTCGGCGCCGTCCATCACGTCGCTCAGGCTGCCCTTCGCGTTCTGCTTGTTGGTGTTCTTCGCGAACCACTCCTTGACGGGGTTCATGCCCTCCTTGCGGCCGCGGTAGATCGCCCCGCGACTGTCGCAGCCGATGATGTCGGTGACGCCGACGGACATGAAGATCTTCGCGCACGCGATGCCCGCCGCGCCCACGCCGCTGATCACCACCTTCAGGTCGGGCATCTCCTTGCGGACGATCTTCACGGCGTTCAGCAGCGCCGCGAGGACGACGACGGCCGTGCCGTGCTGGTCGTCGTGGAAGACGGGGATGTCGAGCTCCTTCTTGAGCCGCTCCTCGATCTCGAAGCAGCGGGGCGCCGAGATGTCTTCCAAATTGATGCCCCCGAAGCCGGGGGCAATGTACTTCACGGTGTTGACGATTGCGTCGGTGTCCTTGGTATCCAGGCAGATCGGCCAGGCGTCCACGCCGCCGAACTCTTTGAAGAGCATCGCCTTGCCTTCCATGACCGGCAGCGCGGCGAGCGGCCCGATGTCACCCAGGCCGAGGACGGCCGTGCCGTCCGTGACGACGGCGACGGTGTTCTTCTTCACCGTCAGCGACCAGGCGGCGTCCGGCTTTTCGTGGATCGCCATGCAGACGCGGGCCACGCCCGGCGTGTAGACGCGCGAAAGGTCGCTGCGACTGGTCACAGCAACCTTGTTGTGGATCTCGATCTTGCCGCCCGCGTGCAGCATGAAGGTCGGGTCGGAGACGCTGCGGATGGTGACACCCTTGATCTTGCGCATCTCCTCGACGATACAGCGCCCGTGATCGCTATCACGGGCGCCGATGGTGACGTCGCGGACGATCTTCGTCTGATTCGTTCGGACGAGGTCGACCGCGCCGATGTCGCCGCCTGCCTCGCCGATGGAGCTCGCAATCAGGCCCAGCATGCCGGGACGGTTGGGATACTGGGCGCGGACGGTGATGCTGTACGAGACTGCGGGGACGAACCCCTCTGCGTGGCCGGAGCGACGAGTCATGGACATAACACCTCAGGACAGATTCGAAAGCGGCTGTATTATAACGAACGTGCTGTTGTAACCAAGTAGGCCATCTGTATTTGAGAAGCGAGCGTATGCTAAAGTAGCGATACGTTCCGCGTCCGCGGGCGTCGTATTGTATGCCGAAGCTCACCATCCGCCCGCTGAACGTCGAGATTGAAGTGGCCGATGGAGCGACGGTCATGGGCGCGGCCCAGGCGCAGGGCTACTACTGGCCAACGACCTGCGGCGGCGAAGGCCGCTGCACGACGTGCGCCTGCGTGGTGGTCAGCGGCATGGAGCATCTCTCGCCGCGCGGCCGGTCGGAGGAGCGAGTGCTCGCCGACGAGCGCGGCCCGAGCGTGCTCGACACGCCGCTGCGGCTCGCCTGCCAGGCGCACGTGCACGGCGACGTCGAGGTCGAGAAGGTGGGCGTCAGGCTGCCGTTCACGCTCTCGTCCTCATCGAGCTTCTCTGAGGAGAAGGAGTAGCGCGCATGACGTACGTGATCACGCAACCGTGCATCGATGTGAAGGACGGCACGTGCGTCGACGTGTGCCCGGTCGACTGCATCCACACGACCGACGACGACAAGCAGTTCTACATCGACCCGGAGATCTGCATCGACT
>JBBECJ010000402.1:0-1856 GCA_040881885.1 Thermomicrobiales bacterium
GGACGCGATCCTGCCGTATGTCGAGGATGGGACGGTCATCCTGGTCGGCGCGACGACCGAGAACCCGTCGTTCGAGGTGAATGCGCCGCTCCTGTCGCGCTCGCGCGTCGTCGTCCTCAACTCGCTCGGGGACGAGCAAATTCGCGAGATCGTCGTGCGCGGCCTGGCCGACCGCGAGCGTGGGTTGGGCACCGAAGGTCTGGCGATCGACGACGAGGCGCTCGACGCGCTCGTCAACCTGTCAAACGGCGACGCGCGCTTCGCGCTGAACACACTCGAGATGGCCAGCGTTGCTGTCGAGGATGGCGAATCGGTCATCACGTCGACGATGGTCCAGGAAGCGGCCCAGCGGCGGGCGGCGGCCTACGACAAATCGGGCGAGTCGCACTTCGACACGATCTCGGCGCTGCACAAGTCGCTACGTGACTCCGATCCGGACGCGTCGCTCTACTGGCTGGCGCGGATGATCGAACGTGGCGACGACCCGCTGTATGTCGTCCGGCGGCTGGTGCGCTTCGCGACCGAGGACATCGGCCTGGCCGACCCGCGCGCATTGATGTTGGCGATGTCAGCGCAGCAGGCGGTCCACTTCCTGGGGATGCCGGAGGGGAAGTTGGCGCTGGCGGAACTGGCCGTTTACCTCGCGCTGGCGCCGAAGAGCAATGCGATTTACCGCGCCTACAGCGCCGTCCAGGCTGATGTTGAAGGCACCCGCAACGACCCGGTGCCGATTCACCTGCGCAACGCGCCGACCGGCCTGATGCGCGACATTGGTTACGGCAAGGGCTACGAGTACGCGCACGACACCGAGGCGGGCGTCAGCGCACAGGCGCATCTGCCGGACAATCTGGCCGGCCGGACCTGGTACCACCCGACGACGCGCGGGTTCGAGGCGCAATTGAGCGATCGGCTGGAGCGCGTCCGCGCGATCGTTGATGAACAACGGAATCGGAAGCATCAATGAGCGTCACGAACCAGCGAGCCGGCCGCGAGACTCACGAGATGCGGCTCGTCACGATCGAGACCGGCGTCGCTCCGTACGCCGAAGGCTCGGCGCTGATCGCTTTCGGCGCGACCCGCGTCTGGTGCACAGCCTCGATCGAGGAGCGCGTCCCTGGCTGGCTGGTAGGCAAGCGCCGTGGATGGGTGACGGCTGAGTATGCGATGCTCCCGCGAGCGACCCACACGCGCACGAACCGCGAGCGCGCCACAAACTCCGGCCGCTCGCAGGAGATCTCGCGGCTGATTGGCCGATCGCTACGGGCCGGGATTAACCTGAAGGCGCTCGGCGAACGCGCGATCACGATTGACTGCGATGTCTTGCAAGCCGACGGCGGCACCCGGACGGCCGCGATTACCGGTGGCTTCGTTGCGCTGGCGCTGGCCTGTAACAAGCTCGTCGCCACCAAACAACTTAAGGCCAGCCCGATCACTTCTCGGATCGCGGCCGTCAGCGCCGGGATCATTTCCCGCGAAGCGCGGCTCGACCTCGACTACCGCGAGGATTCGTCAGCCGAGGTGGACTGCAACATCGTCATGAATGCGCGCGGCGAATTGATAGAGATTCAGGCCAGCGCCGAGGGCCGCCCATATTCCCGTGAGCAACTCGACGAGATGTTGAATCTGGCGGCGCCGGGGATTGCGATGCTGGTGGAGTTGCAGCAGCAGGCGATCGAGCGGCTGTAACGCGGGACGGGTGACACGTGATGTGTTCCTGGTAGGGGCCGCATCCTGTATCGGCCCACGCCGTGAGGCGTCTTCTTGATACACGGGCGTTCGCTGAGGTCCCCAACGGTGTGCGCCCGTATGGTGACGTACGTGTCGTCAAGAGGACGCCTCACGGCGTGGGCCGATAC
>JBBECJ010000403.1:0-1272 GCA_040881885.1 Thermomicrobiales bacterium
TAATCCTTTCCGTCCGGCAATGATGCCGGCAGGCGAACGCACCGGCGCGGTCCGCTCCAGGACGAACCCGCCTGCGCGAGCAGCCATTTGAGTTGCGCCGCCGACCAGAGCAGTGACTCAGCCAGTTTCCCAGATTCTATACGTTCCGGTTGCTCGTCAGTGCGCTGATGGCGTCTCACGTCGCCGACGGACACTAGTCCGCCGGAACCATCTCCCAGCGCATAGCTTCCACGTCGGACGGCTCGGCGGGCCGGATCTCGACCAGGTTGCTGTGGAAGGTTGCCTGGTTCCCCAGGTCGGCCAGCGCGTCCGGCGTCACGAAGTTGACGTTGCGGCCACCCGGCGCTAGCCGCGACCATTGCCCCTTGACCGACACCGCCACCCCTGGCGGGACATCGTCGGTCACGACCGCCCGCAGCCGGCACCAGCCGCGCTCGTTCTCGATGATGACATCGTCACCGTGGTTGATGGCGCGCTCGGCGGCGTCGTCAGGGTTGATGTCAATCGACGGCGTCCCCTCCAGCCGCATCAGTTTCGGGACGTTCGCCAGGCTGCTCGACACGAAGTGATGGGCCGCCGCCGACATCAGCACCAACTTCGAGCCGCGTTCCACACCCGCGAACTCGGACGGCGGCGTGTAAACCGGCAATGGGTCCTGCCCGAGATCCGTCATCGCCTCGCTGTGGAGCTCGACCTTACCGGACGGTGTCGGGAAGTGCCGGTCCGCGAACGGCGTCGGGTTGATGACATCGAAGTTCAGCGGGACAGTCCCTTCGGCAATCAGGCGCTCGACGGTAATGCCTTCAAGCAAGGGGTTGTATGCCTGGGTAACCTCGAAGATCTCCTGAATGACTTCAAGCGCCTCCTGCCTCAGCCACCAGTCGTCGTAGCCGAGCGCTGCCGCGAGCGACCGCATCGTGTCCCAGTTGCTGCGCGCCTCGCCGAGCGGTTCGATCGCCTGGTGGTTGAACTGCAGAAAACGGTGACCGTAGCCCTTATGCAGGTCCACCTGCTCAAGCTGCGTCGTGGCCGGCAGGACGATGTCGGCGTATTGCGCCGTGTCGGTCATGAACAGATCGTGGACGACGGTAAATAGATCCTCGCGCTTGAGTCCCTCGATGATCAGACCCGAGTTGGGCGTCGAGGTGACCGGGTTGGCGTTCAGCACGTACAGCGAGCGGATCGGCGGATCGCTCACCTCGCCGTTCAGCGCCGCGCCGAGGCGCACCATGTTGACGATCCGAGGAACCGGCGGGGGGGGGGGGGGGGGGG
>JBBECJ010000403.1:1282-1854 GCA_040881885.1 Thermomicrobiales bacterium
GGACCCGGGGGGCTGTGGGCCGCATGGCGTAAAGCCTCGCCGTCCCAGGCGACCCAGCCGCTCGTGCTGTAGAACAGGCCGCCGCCCAGGACGCCATACTGGCCGACGATGGCCGGC
Source organism: Thermomicrobiales bacterium (assembly GCA_040881885.1). Lineage (GTDB taxonomy): Bacteria > Chloroflexota > Chloroflexia > Thermomicrobiales > CFX8 > JBBECJ01. The sequence goes on from JBBECJ010000403.1 coordinate 1,400, forward strand.
AGGCAGAGCAACGCCCGGACTGTCTGGCCGCCGTTGCCGTGCCGCTGAATTCCGTCCGCGAACTTCAGCAGGGCAGGCTTCGTCGTCGCATAGCGGCGCGCCAGCGCGACGATCACATCGGCGGCGACGCCGGTGATCTGCGCGACACGCTCGACCGGGTATTCAGCAGCCCGCGAGCGCAACTCGCGCCAGCCGACGCTGTGCGCCTCAAGCCACGGTTCGTCGTGCAGCCCCTCAGAGAAGATGACGTTCATCACTCCCAGCGCCAGCGCTCCGTCGGTCGCCGGCTTCGGCTGGATGTGCTGGTCGGCTGAACGCGCAGTGACGGTCCGGCGCGGATCGATGACAACGACGTCGGCGCCGCGCTTCTGCGCCTGGCGCAGAATGGGCATAAAGTGCGGGCCTGTGCTGGCCGGGTTGTTGCCCCAGATTACGATCAGCTCGCTGTGCTGGAG
>JBBECJ010000404.1:0-1854 GCA_040881885.1 Thermomicrobiales bacterium
GGTTTCGACCGATTGGCTCGCGGAACGGCTGGATGACCCGAATGTCAGGATTATTGACTGCCGCTACGCGTTTGACCACGACTGCCGCGATGACTACGACGAGAGCCACATTCCCGGCAGCCTCTACCTCAACTGGGCGACCGAGCTGAGCGACCCCGACAGCGCCGTCGATTTCATGATTGCCCCGCCGGAGCAGGTGGCGGCCGTCATGCGGCGGCTCGGGATCGGCGATGAGACGACGATCGTCGCCTACGACCAGGAGGGCGGTCACTTCGGCTCGCGGGTCTGGCTGATCCTGGCTCGCTACGGCCACGGCGGCCAGCTCAAGATCCTCAACGGCGGCTGGACGGCCTGGACACAGGAGGGACGGCCAACCACCGGCGAGCCGACACCCGCTTCGTCCGCCGATGTGACGTTCACGATGAATCCAGAGGACTTCCAGCCCGAGCTCGTCGCGGACTGGCGCGATGTTCAGCGCGCTGGCGATGACTCGGTCGTGCTGGATGTGCGCCGTCTGAGCGAGTTCACCGGCGAGGAGGTCCGCGCCAAGCGTGGCGGGCGAATTCCCGGATCTGTCTGGTCGTTCTGGCAGGACAACCTCAACTGGGACGGCGACCGCCGCTTCGTTTCGACCGAGCGGATCGTTGACCGAGCGCGAGAAGCCGGGATTGAGCGCGAGACGCCGGTCATCACCTACTGTCAGGGAGGCGTCCGCGCAGCCCACGCCGCGATCGCGCTGCGGCTGGCCGGCTACGACAATGTCCGCGTCTACGACGGCTCCTGGGCCGAATGGGGCAACCGCGACGACCTCGAGATCGAGGCGGGCGAGCCGGCATCCTGACGGTGATAGTGCGGTGTTGGCCGGGTGGGGAGCCGGGCGGGTCTCTGACCCGCCCGGCTCCCCACCCGGCCAACGCGACCCACGGATCGACTACCCCAACACATGTGACCAATGCCTGGTCTCAGGCCCGGTGGTATCCTGAAAACCTGAGCCGATCCATGACCGACCGGGATGGAGGGGATCGGATGACGGCATTTCCTATCTCCGACACGCTCATCAGCCAACACGCGACAGACGAGTCGTACGCGCGTGGGGATGACTATGCCCGCTCGGGCCGGGTGTCGGCGTTGAGCGTGCGTGACAACGTCCTCTCGGCCAGCGTTCAGGGTAGCGAGTTCGCTCCGTACAGCGTCCGCGTCACCGCCCATGAAGGCGCCGTGACGGACGCGGCCTGCACCTGCCTCTACAGTTACGGCGGCTGGTGCAAGCACATCGTCGCGGCCCTGATCGTCGCCGCGCGGCAGCCGGGCGAGGTTGCGGAGCGGCCGTCGCTGGCCGGGCGGCTGGAATTGCTAGAGCGGGACGCGCTCCAGGCGCTCGTCCTGCGACTGGTTGAGCATGATTCCGAGATCGAGGCTGCCGTCGAGCGGTTGTTGCCGGCGGTTGCTGGCGACACAGCCGACGTTGCTGCGCTCGTCTCGGTCGATGCGGCGGCGATCAAGGGGCGTGTGTCGGCGAGCATTCATAGTCTGGGAGGAATGCGCAGCTACGAAGCCTACCGGCACGTTAGCGATGTTGCGAGCCAGGCCGAACAAGAGCTTGAGCCGGCCAGAGCACTACTGGATGCGGGCCAGGCTCGGGCGGCGCTCGATATTCTGCGGGCGGTCCTGGATGCGTGGTCGGAGGAATGGACGTGGCTCGACGACTCGGACGGCGACGCCAGCCGCGTGTTCTACACGGCAGAGCCGCTGCTGGTCGAGGCGTTGCTGGCGGCTGGGCTCTCGCGGGACGATCTGGACTGGTGGGCAGACTCCATCGACGCCTGGATGGCCGAACTTGGGGACTATGGTGTC
>JBBECJ010000405.1:0-1841 GCA_040881885.1 Thermomicrobiales bacterium
CTCGGCGGACCCATATGTGTTAAGAGGACGCCTCACGGCGTGGGCCGATACAGGATCGGCCCCAACCAGGAACGTGGCGCGTTACACGTCCCGCGTCCCACGTCCCGCGTCCCGGCTCAGTGATCCAGCATTTCCCGACCTGCGTATCAATGCCAGTAGCGCGCTCAAGCTCTGCACGCGCGACGCGCTGCTGAATTACCACGCCGGGATGATCGCCCACGCGCGTGGAGACAACGCCGCCGCCCGGACGCACCTTGAGACGGCGCTCGCCATCAACCCGCACTTCTCGATCCTGCACGCCGCCGAGACCCGCGAGACGCTGGCCGCGCTCGGAGAGTGATCCGAGCTGGACGCCGCGCCGTAGAATTGCCGGCATGACTGGACATCTGACCGCGCGCAGGCTGGCAACAATCGGGATCATCACGGCGCTGGCGCTTGTGCTGCTGTCGGTGCTTGCGCCTGCTCCGGCTGGCGCCCACCCGCTCGGTAACTTCACGATCAACCGCTACTCGCGGCTTGAGTTCTCGGAAGAGAGCGTCCGCGTCGTCTACGTGCTCGACTTCGCCGAGATACCGACCTTCCAGCAACTTGAGCTGCTTGACGGTGACGATGACAAGGCCATCTCCGAGGCTGAGTCAGAGCGCTACCTGGACGAGATCGTGCCGGCGCTGGTGGACGGCCTGCGGCTGGTAGTCGGCGACGAGGTTCTGCCGCTGACAGTTGAGGATCGGCGGCTGGAGCTTATTCCAGGCGTTGGCGGCTTGCAGGTGTTGCGGCTTGACGCGACGTTCGCGGCGACGCTGCCTGATGGCTGGCAAGAGGATGGCTTCGGGGGCTACACCGACCGCAACTACCAGGACCGGCTCGGCTGGCGCGAGGTTGTCGTCCAGGGCGGGGCCGGCGTCGCGATCGAAAGCTCGAGCGCGCCGGAGACTGATGTCACGAACGAGTTGCGCGCGTATCCGGAGGACACGCTCTCCAGCCCGCTGGATGTCTCCGAGGCGACCTTCACGCTCGTTCCAGGCGATAGCGCGCCGGTTGGCCGGGCCGAGACAGCCAGAGACGCTGCTGTCCGCGTTCAGGCGGAGACGAACGGCGGCCGGGCGACCGACCGCGTCGCCAACCTGATCACGCGGGAGCAGACGGTTCCGGTATTTCTCATCTCGCTGCTGCTGGCCTTCGGCTGGGGAGCTGTCCATGCCCTCTCGCCGGGACACGGCAAGACGGTTGTCGCCGCCTACTTGGTCGGCGCGCGGGGAACGGCGAGGCACGCCGCCTTCCTCGGCCTGACCGTCACGCTGACCCACACCGCCGGCGTCTTCGCGCTCGGGCTGGTGACGCTGTATCTCGCGCGCTACATCTTGCCGGAAGAGCTCTACCCGTGGCTGAGCGTCGCCTCCGGCCTGCTGGTCGTCGCGATCGGCGTGACGCTGATCTGGAGCCGCGTCCGCACGAAGCCCGCTCACGGGCACACGCATGGCCACGACCATAACCACGATCATGGGCACGACCACGACCACGATCACGACCACGGTCTGCTGACGCACTCGCACGGCGGACGTGTCCACTCGCATCTGCCGCCTGGAGCCGATGGCAGCCGTGTCACCTGGCGCAGCCTGCTGGCGCTGGGGGTCAGCGGCGGGTTAATTCCCTGCCCGTCGGCGCTCGTCCTGTTGCTGGGCGCGATCTCGCTCGATCGGCTCGAGCTGGGGATGGCGCTGGTGGTCGCCTTCTCGTTCGGACTGGCGGCAGTCCTGACAGCCATTGGCCTGCTGCTGGTCTACGCGCGGCGCTTCTTCGAGAGGGCCTCGTTGTCGCCGCGCATCCCGCGCCTGCTGCCG
>JBBECJ010000406.1:0-1826 GCA_040881885.1 Thermomicrobiales bacterium
TCGCCCTCGCCACCCTCTTTCCGCGCTAGGAGAATGTGCATCATGCGTTACCAGGGACTCGGCGGATGGGTGCTATCCAGCCCCTTCGAGCCCCAATTCCTTTTCCGGGAGCGGCCGAACGTTGAGCGTGCGTTCGTTACGATAGGTGACCATGCCGGGGCCGGCGCCCTTGATCTTGCGGACGTGGCGACGTTCGGTGACATCGACCGGGACGGCGGTCGCGTTGCGGCCGTCGCTGTACCAGGCGGCCAGTGACGCGGCCATCTCGATCGTGTCCTCCGAGAGCCGGCTGTTGGCGCGGACGATGACGTGCGCGCCGGGCATGTTGCGGACATGCAGCCAGAGATCGTCCGGATTGGCGATCGCGAAGGTCACCTCGTCGTTCTGCAGGCCGGTCCGTCCGATGTAGATCGCGTCGCCATGGATTGACCGGTAGGCGCGCGGATGTCGCGCCTGCTTCGACGGCCTGGCGCCCTTTGGCCGCGATGCCCTGGCGCCGCCACGCGCCGTGTCCGCCCACGCCAGCCACTCGATCCGGACCGACTCGATCTCATCGTACGTCTCCGCCAGCGCGGCCATCGACCGGATCTGGTCGAGATAGGCAAGTTCCCGGGCTGCATCGGTCAGGAGCGCCGGAAGGTTCTCTTCGGCCGAGCGCGCCTTGCGATAGCGCTCGAAGTACTCCTGAGCGTTCTGGCTCGGCGTGAGGGTTGGGTCGAGCGCGATCGTCAACCCTTCCGGCGTCTTGAACTCCGGCTGTCCATCCCGGATTTCGCTGATCCAGGCGTAGATCTGTTCCCCCGTCTCACGCAGCGTTTCGGCCTCGGCGGCCCGCATCGCCTGCTCTTCGAGTGAGCGGACGCGCTGGCGCACGCGCTCGCGCGCCTCGTCGATCTCGGCGACGAGCCGGTCGCGCCGAATCGTGTGACGTCCTGGCGCGGCCGAGTCGACAGTCAGGTTCGTGTCCCAGGCGGCTTCGGCGGCTGGAAAAATCGACGAATACCGCGTAACAGCGACAGCTTCCTCGGCCTCGATCGATTGCATGCGGATCGCGTAGAAGTCGGCCTTGCCGGACTCCCATGCGTAGACGGCGGGTTGCCAGTTGCCCGACGCGATCGGCTCGAAGACCGAGACGATCGCGTCCGCCAGCCGGTCGGCCTGATCGTGTTCCAGCGTCCTGGCCGCGCCGTGCGGCGCCAGACCCGCTCGGAAAGCTGCCTCGCGGGCGATCGGCGGGCTCATGCCGCTGTAGCGCGCGACGAGCCACTTCGCGAGGGATTCCTTTGCCTCGGGAGCCGCCTCCACCAGCGTTTCCGCCGTGGCGCGCAGCGGGTCGAGCTTGTTCTGTGGCGGCGGCGGGACATAGGCGCCGCCGGGCCGGATCGGACGGACACGGCTCATCTGGGGCGAGACGCGTTTGATCGCGTCGAGAATGCGGCCGTCGTCGTTCGTGAGCATGATGTTTGATCTGCGGCCCATGATTTCGACGTACAGTTCAGTTGACACGAGATCCGCGTCGTCGTCGTTATCGTCTGCAACGTCGTCGACCGTGTTGTTGGGCTGGATGGGCTTGGCTATACTGAATTGAACGATACGCTCGTAGCGCGGCTGTGAAACGGAGACGATTCGCCCGCCGCGAGCGTACTTTCGTAGTAGCAATAACAGCGGAGTCACTCGTTCGGCGTCGCCATCGACGCGGCGGGACGCGAGCAGGACGCGGGCACGCTCCGGATGGGCGCTCAGGACGAGCCAGCGGCGCTGACGGGCAGCGTACACTTCAAGGGCGATGGTCAGCTCATCAACCTGGGCGACCTGCTGGATGCGTC
>JBBECJ010000407.1:0-1825 GCA_040881885.1 Thermomicrobiales bacterium
ACACCTTTGGACACCTCGGCGGCAACATAGTCGAAGTGCGGCGTCGCGCCGCGAATCACTGCGCCGAGGCAGATGATGGCATCGTAGCGGCCGCTGGACGCCATACGCTTGGCAACCAGCGGGATCTCGAACGCACCTGGCACCCAGGCCAGGCTGATGTCCTCTTCGGCGACCTCGTGACGGATGAGTGCGTCGCGCGCGCCTTCCAGCAGCTTGCCGCCGATCAGTACATTGAAGCGCGCCAGGACGATGCCGAAGCGCTTGCCTCGTCCGGTCAGCATCCCTTCGTACGTCTGCATTTGTGTGGCCTCTTCTCTCCCTGGTTCACATTCAGGCTAATCCGCGATCAGGTGTCCGAGCTTCGCACGCTTGGCTTCGAGGTAGCGGCGGCTGTCCTTTGCCGGGGCGACGATCAACGACGACCGCTCCACAACATCGATGCCCCAATTGGAGAGGCCGTTGACCTTGCTCGGGTTGTTGGTGAGCAGTTCAACCCGCGAGACGCCGAGATTCAGCAGAATCTCAGCAGCGGCACGGTAGTCGCGCAGGTCGGCCGGGAAGCCGAGCTGGTGGTTTGCCTCGACGGTGTCCAGCCCGGCGTCCTGCAGTTCGTAGGCGCGCAGCTTGTTTACCAGCCCGATCCCGCGCCCCTCCTGGCGTAGGTAGAGGATCACGCCGCGCCCGCGTTCGGCCACCCGCTCTATCGCGAGATCGAGTTGCTGGCCGCAATCGCAGCGGCTGGAGCCGAAGACATCGCCGGTCAGGCACTCGGAGTGGATGCGTGCCAACAGCGGCTCGGGCCCGCGCGGATCGCCGGCAACCAGCGCCAGGTGCGGCTCGGCGGCGACCGGACGCGAGATGTCCTGGTAGGCGTGCAGCCGGAACGGGCCAGTGGTCGTTGGTAGCCGGATGTCGGTGATGGGCCGGATGATCGGCCCGGCGTCCGGCTCGTGCCGGCGGTCGCCTTCGGTCGTGAGGATCCAGTCAATCAGGGCGGTGGTCGAGATGATCGGGATCGCATGCCGCTGTGCGAATCGTTCGAGCGAGGGCATCCGCGCCATCCGGCCATCGTCGTCCATGATCTCGCAGATGACGGCAGCCGGACGCATCCCGGACAGTTGCGCCAGCTTGACCGAGGCTTCGGTCTGCCCTGCCCTGGTGAGTACCCCGCCGGGATGGCAGCGCAACGGAAAGATGTGACCCGGCTGGACGATGTCGGACGGCTGTGAGGCCGGGTCGGTCAGCACCTGGATCGTCCTGGCGCGGTCGTGGGCCGAGATTCCGGTCGTGACACCGGTTCTCGCTTCGACTGACACCGTGAAGGCGGTGCCGAAGCGCGTCCCGTTTCCGTCCGGCGGGACCATCAGCGGCAGACCCATCCGGTCGATGTCGTCCGCCAGCATCGGCACGCAGATCAGCCCGCTGGCGTGGCGCGCCATGAAGGCGATCGCCTCAGGCGTGACCGCTTCGGCGGCGATGACGAGGTCACCCTCGTTCTCGCGGTCCTCGTCGTCGATGATGATGACGAACCTGCCGGCCCGGAAGGTGACAATGGCGTCTGGAATGGTTGCGAGTGGCATGCTGTGTCCTTTCCTGTTCCGGCTCAGGCGAAGCCGGCCCTGAGTAGCGTCTCCATCGTCACCCCCTCCGAGCGGAAGGGTGTAGCGAGCCGTTCGACGTATTTGGCGATGACATCGACTTCCAAATTGACCTGCGCGCCAACCGAAAGATCGGCCAGCGTGATGTGCTGCTGGGTGTGATAGACGAGCGAGACCGACAGGCCGTCCGGCCGCTCGGTGAGGCGGATCGAGAACGCGGCGATCGC
>JBBECJ010000408.1:0-395 GCA_040881885.1 Thermomicrobiales bacterium
GTTTCTGACGCCGCTCGTTGATCGAGCGGGCCGGCTCGCCCTCGAAGTCGATGATGACGAAGTCGCGGCCGGTGTAGAGCACCTGACCGAGGTGGTAGTCGCCGTGGTAGCGCGTCCGCCGCGCCTTCAGCCGGGCGTTGATGATGTCGCGGAAGCGCTCACCGATCGGTCCTTGCAGATCGATCACCTGTTGTGCCTCGGCCCGGAGCGCGTCGCTCATCGACGGCATCCGCTTTTGAAGCGCCTGAATCGTGTTGTTGGTCATGGCGCGCATCGACTGGTACAGCGAGCGCTGATACAGCATCGTCGACGGCTCCGGCTTGAAATCCGCCGACGCTCCGGCCGCCAGCGCCAGGTGCATCTCAGCCGTTCGCTGGCCGAGCAGGTGCGCGTCG
>JBBECJ010000408.1:405-1818 GCA_040881885.1 Thermomicrobiales bacterium
GGCCAATCAGCTCGTGCGCCTCGTCGGGCGTTTCAGAATCGGTCAGCGCCAGCAGCGCGTCGATCGACAGCGAACCCGCGTCCACCTCCGGCCGGCCCGCCAGCGCGCTCTCGATGTAATTCTCGATCATGTCGAGCGTGTAGGTCCAGGCGTCGCCCTCGTTGGGGACGTAGCGCTGGAGGATGCCAAGCACGACCGGCTGGCCACCGGTTGCGCTGCCAGCCGGGTGATACTCAAGGCTTCCGATGACCGGCGCGATCTGCTCGAAGTCGCTCTCCTCGGTGAGAAAGCGTCCAATTTCCAGGTCGGGGTTGAAACCCGGCTCCAGCTTCCTGAACAGCTTGAGAATCAGGCGGTCGCCGTATGTAATCGACGAGTTGGATTGCTCGCCGCGCACGTTGGTCGCGTGCAACGGCCCATCATCTGGCGGCGGCGCGTGCTCGCGCCAGGCCCGGGTTGTCGCGCCTGAGATCGCGCCGCGTTCGCCGCGCACCCGCCTCCGGCGGGCGATGAACCCCAGCAGCGCGTCGTTGAACTCCTGGTCCCAGAGCGCGTCGTAGACGACGCCTTCGTCCGCGCCTGCCGTGAGACGGATCAGGATCGCGTGCTGCTGGTAGGTGAGTAGATCGGCGGCCCGGTCGCCGGTCGCGAAGGACAGCGCCAGGACGTACTGGTCAGGGTCGCCCTCGGAGTAATCAACCTGGACGACGATCACCATCGCGCCGCTCTCGTCGAAGTTGACCGGGATCGTGTCGATCACCTTTGCCCGCGTGATCCGCCGCGACTTGCCGCGGAACCAACGCCGGTCGTACAGATACTCCGGCAACAGCCACTCCAGCCGTGCGCGCGAATCGCCACTGAAGAGCGTCGTCCAGGCGCCGGCGACGGCCAGGCTCGGCAGCCGCGCGTCGACATCATCAGCCGATAGGCGATCGCCGGTGACGCGCTGCGGCTCGAGCGAGAACCAGTAGAACGAGTGCGGACCCAGCGTCACGAAGTAGGGCAGGTCGCCGATCGAAGGGAACTCGTTACTGCCGAACATCTCGATCGGGCTGAAACCGCGATACTCGGACAGGTCAAGCTCGACGGCCTGGACGAAGCGCGAGAGATTGGCGATGACGAGGATCGTCTCCTCCTCATGCTTGCGCACGAACGCCAGCACCTTGCGGTTCTCCGGGTGCAGGAACTCGATGCTGCCCCGGCCAAACGCGCGGTAGCGCTTGCGCAGCGCGATCAGCCGCTTCATCCACCACAGTAGCGACTGCGGGTTGGCCTGCTGTGTTTCAACATTCACGGTTGAGTAGTGGTACTCCGGGTCGGTGATGACCGGGAAGTAAAGCCGCTGGGCGTTGGCGGTCGAGAAGCCGGCGTTGCGGTCGCCGCTCCACTGCATCGGCGTGCGGACGCCGTTGC
>JBBECJ010000409.1:0-1816 GCA_040881885.1 Thermomicrobiales bacterium
CGCTCTCCCACTTGATCCCGGCCGGGAATCCGGCCCCGCCGCGGCCACGAACGTTGGCTATCTTCATTTCCTCGATGACATCCTGCGGCGACATGTCATGCAGAACCTTGATCCACGACGAGTAGCCGCCGCGCGCGATGTAGTCTTCGATCGACTCGGGATCGATCACTCCGCAGTTCTCGAAGAGAACGCGCTTCTGGATCGCGAAGAATGGGTGCTCACTGAGTGGCCGAAGGTCGCCATAGGGCGTGTCACCCTCGACGCCAACCGCCAGATCGTAGAACGGGACGCCGCGCTGCATGCTCGAAACGAGATCCGGGACGCTGTCACCACTGACGTTGGCGTACAGCACGGTTGGCATGCCGGGGCCGCTGACGGTGACGAACGGCTCGGCCCAGCACCAGCCGCCGCAACCCACTCGCCGCAATGTGTAGCGCAGCCCGGAGTCCTCGAGCTTCATCCGCAGGTGGTCAAACGTGTGCTGCGCGCCCTTCGCGATCGAGCACTCGCTGATGCCGACGCTGATGATCCAGCGCGAGCCGTCGCGCAACGTGTCCCACTCGTCGCCCAGGCGCTTCGCGAGAGTGTCGAACGATTGGCGATCAGTGAGCGTCATGGTGTCTTGCCGCTGGTCCACGCTGAATCACCTCCGCGATCGCCTGATTGAACGATTCGACGTCGAGCTCGCCGTAATAGTCGTGGTGGTCGAACTGGACCAACGGCGCACGGTCACAGACACCGAGGCAGCCGTTCACGATCTGGACCGTCAGCTCTCCATCGGCGGTCGTCTCGTCGCCGCCGACGCCGTAGCGCGTTTGCAACTCATCGATCAGCCGCTGGCTGCCGCTGACGAAGCAGGCCGTGCCATGACAGACGAGCATGACGTGATTGCCGGGAGGCTGCGTCCGAAAGTCCGCGTAAAAGGTGAGCAGCCCGTAGACGTGGTTGGCGGTCGTGCCGAGATGATCGCCGATGATCTCCGCTGCCTCGTGCGGCACCCATCCGAGGATCTGCTGGACATCCTGACAGGCGGCGAGAATGAGCTCGCGCGCCTCCTCGTGATCGCGAAACTGGAAGCGTGTCCGCATCAGTTCGCGAACCTTGTCGAGATCCTGCTCGCTAACCTGCACCGTCTGGGCCAATCGGCCACCCTTTCCACTCGCTGCCGGCGCTGCTGTCACTGGCAACTGTACATCTGTGACAGTCTTCACATATGCTTGAGCGAGTATAGCAAGGGTCCAAAATGGGCCACAACCTCCGATGGAAGCGGGAGCGCCGTGAGCTTCGAACGGATTGCGGAAGAGAAGATCCGCGAGGCGATCGATCAGGGAGTGTTCAAGAACGTCGCGGGCATGGGCAAGCCGCTCGCGCCGCTGGACGATGAGCTGACCGGGGACGACTGGATCGGCCTGCATGTCCTGCGCCAGAACGGGTTCCTGCCCGAGTGGCTGGAGCTCCGCAAGCAGGTCCACGATGAGAAGCCGTCGGTTCGGGCCGCCATGGCCGAGTGGGAGCGGGCGATTGAGTTGACAGGCTCATCCACGCACCCGCTCGCAACCCGCGCCGGGCAGAACTACCGCAAGGCCGCGACAGCCGTCAACGCGAAGATCGACTTGCACAACATCCGTTGCCCGATGTTCCATCTGGAGCTTGTCCGCTTTCGGGAGGATGCGCTGCCGACTTCGGTTGCGGGTTGATCCAGGCAGAACGCGGCCGAAGGTCTTCCGGTAGGGGCGAGGCAGTGACTCGCCCTGCTCGCCACCGGAGCGCGTCAGGCGGGAAACGAGGGCGAGTCACTGCCTCAGTGCTGTCCTGG
>JBBECJ010000410.1:0-1803 GCA_040881885.1 Thermomicrobiales bacterium
CTCCCGGACGACTGCCTGGGGGCGGGCGCCGTCGTCTTTCTGGCGCTGTTCTATTTGTTCATCTTCGCCGCCAACGCGATGCCAGGCTTCCCGCTGGACGGCGGACGTCTCTTCCGCTCGTTTGCCTGGTATCTTAGCGACGACCTGATCACCGGCACCCGGATTGCGGCCGCCTATGGACAGGCGATCATTCTGTCGTGCTTCATCCTCTGCGCGGTCCTGCTCACGATTGGCGGCTCCGTCTCGACCTGGGGCGCCTGGGGGCTGGTTGCGTTCTGGTCGATCAACCGCGCCGGCCGCGAGGGGCACATCCGGACCGTCTGGCGCGAGACGAGCCGCGACCTGACGATTGACGACGCCGGACTCGGCAACAGCCGGCGTATCGACGCCGGCCGCACGATCGACGAAGCTATCGACGAGATCCTGCAAGGCGTGGCCGAGGGACCCATCCTCGTCCGCGACGGCGACCGGATCACCGGCATCGTCACGCTGGCCCAGATACGCAAGATTCCGCGCGCGATCTGGACCGAGCGCCAGATCCGCGACGTCACGCTCCCGATCGACGACGCCCCTCGCATCCAGTACGACGCCCAGTTAACCGAGCTCGCCGAAGTGTTCGAGCAGACCGGCTGCCAGCTCCTGATCGTCGAAACACGCGGCCAGATCACCGGCGCGCTCGAACGCGAGCAGGCCATCCGCCGCGCCCGCGCCCGTGTCCGCGCGATCCGGATGGAGCAGCGCCTCGAGCAACGCAAACGAAAGTCATAGCCCTCCTCCCCCTTGTGTACGTACACCCTTGCTGGTAGACTCGTGACCAGGAGACAAGACCTGCAATGCGCCGCTGAATATCATCTCCCAATGGGCTGGTCAGACCCGGCGTCAACCCTGACGGGGGTGGGTTGACTTCCGGACCACATCGCTAAGGGGAATCAATGCGTGTCCAGTTTCGACGGGCGGCCGTCGTGGCCGTTGCGTGCGCCTGCCTGTTGGCCGCCGCGCCCGCGGGTGGCGCAGCCCAGGCGATTCAGGAACCCGATGTCGTCGCCAGCCAGGCCATCGTCGTTGACGCGACAACCGCCGACATCCTGTTCGACAAAGGGGCCGGCGATCCAGTCGCGATGGCGAGCCTGACCAAGCTGTTCACGGCCTTCGTCGCGATCGAGACGACGCCACTCGATCGCCGGTTGTCTGTCAGCGAGTACGACCTGGTCGGCGAAGCGAGCATGGGCATCTCGGCCGGCGAGTCGCTGACTTTCGAGACGCTCCTGCACGGCATGCTCCTGCCCAGCGGCAACGACGCCGCGACGACGATCGCCCGCAACCTCGGCGCGCAGCCAGGCGACACTGACAGCCAGGCGACCCAGCGTTTCATCGACCGCGCCAATACCCGCCTGGCAACGCTCGGACTGCACAATACCCATTTGGAGAATCCGCACGGCCTCGACACCGACGGACACTACTCAACCGCGCGCGACATCGCCGCCCTGACGCTCTACGCGCTCGACCACGAGCCAACCTTCGCCGCGACGCTTCAGACGGCTCAGTACCAGGCTGAAGGCCACGCAATCACCAACACCAACCGACTGCTTGGCGAGTACGACGGGTTGATCGGTGGAAAGACAGGAGTCACCGACAACGCCGGTTACTGCCTGATGCAGATCGCGGAAATCGACGGCCGCCGCGTCATCGTCGTCCTGCTCGGCAGCACGCCCGACGCCTGGTACGCCGACGCCGAGGCACTGCTCGACTACGGCATCGCGGCAACCGCCGTTCCCGGAACAGCCACCCGCTACGGCCAGATCA
>JBBECJ010000411.1:0-9587 GCA_040881885.1 Thermomicrobiales bacterium
CGATTCGGGGAAAGGCAACAGCGTTCACTACCCCCGAATCCCGTGCCCCGAATCCCGACTCATCACGCATCACCGCTCCACAACCTCCCGCGGATACCGATACGCCCGGAACACCCGATTCGCCGGCGGCGAGCCTTCGGGGAGCAGCGGCGCGACGAAGAACGGGTTGACGTACTCCCAGACGACCTCGCGCTCGATCGTCACCTCGAAGATGCGCCCGAAGGAGCCTTCGCAGATGAGGGTGTTGCCGTTGGGCAACCGCTGGGCGCCGGAGATGAAGGGCGAGAAGAAGTCGAACGGGTAATGCTCCTGGTACGACCAGACGATCTCCTTTGTCGCCGGATCGACCTCGATCACCCGCGAATGTGGAACTGGGTGGTCCAGCCGGTGGGTTCCGTTGTCGAAGATCAGGATGTTGCCGTTCTCCAGCATGTTCGGCGCGTGCTGCTGCGCCAGCGGCGGCGCGCCCAGTTCCCAGGTGATCTCGCCCGTCCCACGATCGACGATCGCGACTGTCGAGATGTTGCGGAACGACAGCAGCAGGTTGCCGTCGGGCAACTCGAAGATGGTGTTGGCGTGCGTCCACTCGTGGCGCAGGTCCTGGACGGCCGTGATCGGGTGCGTCTCCGGGTCGAGGTGCTCCCAGGCGCGCCACTCCCAAACGACCTCGCCTGCCTTGGTCATCTCGACGACGTAGTCGCCGTAGATCGCGCCCTCGTGCTCAGTGCCAGGCTGGCCGCCAAGAACGCGGGCGGCGATCTCGTCCGGCAGGCGCGCGATGCAGAGCAGGACGACGTTGCCGTTGCGCAGCAGCCGTCCGTCGTGGTGATGGTCGGGATGGCGCGCCTCCCAGAGCAGGTTGCCGTCCCAGTCCAGTTCGGCGATCGCGCCGGCCTTCCACGGCTGCCCGCTGAGAAAGCGCGTCGCCTCCTCGAGGACCCGCCCATTGAGCACCAGCGTCCGCCGCTCGGTCAGGTAGCCATACAACCCCGGCGGGTACGGCAGCGCCCACTCGTGGACAACCTCGCCATCCATGTCGATCAGGTACGCGCGGTCACCCGCCCCACTCGGCGCGAACAGCGTGTAGCCCTGCCACGCCTTCTCCGCGTCATGTGCCCGCAACCCGACCGCCCCACGCCGCCCCCTGATCTGATCGACTGTAGCCACGTTGCCCTCCCCCAATCCCGAATCCCGAACCCCGTCTCCCGTGTCCCGCTACGCAAAGCGCTCAGGTGTAAATGGCTTCAGCAACGGATCGGTCTCACCGTCGATGATCTGCCGCGCGACGAGTTGGCTCAGCAGCGGGCCGAGCGTGATGCCGGAATGCGTCACGATCTCGGCGTAGCCGGGAATCGCCGCCACCAGCCCGGCGCTCGTCCGGCCATCGCCTGGTATCGGCCGGATGCCGATTGACCAGCGCGAGAGCCGCGCCTCCGCGAAGCCAGGCACGTACGCCGCTGCCCGTTCGAAGAAGGTGTCAATCCACGCCCGCGGCGTCTCGCCACGGGCCATCGCCAGGTCGGCGTCGCCGTGGTGCAACATCACCGACCCGTCGGCGTCCGGGCGCATGTGGATTTCCGGCGCGTGGATGACGCGGCCGATCAACCCGCTGGCGTTACTGACCCGAACGACCAGCCCCGGCGTCGATGCCATCGGCAGTTCGCGCCCTGCCAGCCGCGCGACCGCGCCGGCGCCCGGTCCAGCGCAGTTCACGACGACATCGGCGGCGATCCGCTCGCCGTCCGCGAGCGTCACACCGGTGACCCGACCGCCAGTTTGCTCGATCGACCTTACCTGGCTGAGGAAGCGCGGCGTTGCCCCTTGCTCTGCCGCCAGCGCGCAGAAACGCTCCGCCAGCGCCGGGCCGTTGATCCAGGCCTCGTCCGGGAACCACGCGATCTGCTCGACCTCCGGCTCCGGGTTCAGGTTCGGCTCCAGCTCGCGGACGGCCTCGCGCCCGAGCCACTCGGCCCGATAGCCCCAGCCCCGCAAGCGGGCGACCCGCCCCTCAAGCTCGTTCGCGTTCTCGCCACCTGAGGACCAGACCAGGTTGCCGCCCTCGTTCAGCCACGGCGCCTCAGCCAGATCCTCACGCAACTCGCGGTGCGCGACCATCCCGGCCAGGTTCAGCGCGTAGTAGTCCTCCGGCGTCTTCTGGTTGCTGTTGATCCAGGCGAACGACGATCCGGTCGTCCCTTGGGCCGCCCCGGCCCGCTCGACCAGCGTTACCCGCTGCCCCGCCCGCGCCAGCCGGTACGCAAGCGACGACCCAAGCACCCCGGCCCCGATGATGACGATCCGCATGTGCCCTCCGCGAAGGAGAAAGGAGTTGGTCTGCGCCTCCGTAACTCACTCCTTTTTCCTTTGCACTTTCTCCTTTCTCCTTTCTCCTCGTAACTCACCCCGCTTCTCGACGGATCGTAGCAGCGATCCCCTTCCAGCGCCGATAGAACGTGCGGCGGCTGATGCCGGTCCGGGCGGCGACAGCGTTGGGCGCGAGATCGGCGGCGGTGTGCAGCAGCAGGATTCGAGCTTCCGCGGCGTCGAGCCGAGCCGACATCTCCATGATGAACGCCAGCGTCTCCATGTCGCGTTCCATCTCGAACGGGTCGAGACGGTCGTCATCGTCCGCGCTCCAGGCGGACGGCGCCAGGCGATCACGACGGGTCTGGACGACGCGGTTGACCCGGTCGGTCAGCCGCAGTGGGTAGACGCGCATGAAGTAGTAGCTGAAGCCGGCCCGGCCGCGATCGGTTGGGATCGGCCGCCAGCCGGTCAGGACATCGATGAACGCGAGATACGCCTCCTGACGCACGTCATCGATCTCCCATGGCAGCAGGTTCCAGCGCCGGAAACGCGAGCAGAAGCGATTGACCTTGAACGCCAGCAGGCAAAAGAGCGCGTCCCGTTCGGACGGATCGTCACGGCCGAGCAGCGCCCGGCGGGTGAGGTCGGCGTCGCATTCGGAAGTCAACTCGAAGTCGCCCAGCGATTCGTGGGCGAGCAGCGTGAGCCAGTCGAGTGTTTGCTTTGATTTGGCATACATGGCGCGCTCCACGGACCGGCTGGACCGGGCAGCGGCGCGGACACGACGCAGGACGCGCGGGCCACGGATGCCGACCGGACCAACCGGCGGATGTGGCGCTTCGGCGCTCTGCAAAATGAGGCAGCATCGGGTGCTGTGAAGGGAGGGCGTGCCGGGTCCGGCCAGGACCAGCCGCCGTTGTCTCAGCCGCTCACTGGCGGGATTGGTGGCGCCTGCTCCAGCCCGGCCGGTGTGTCATCCGGGTCGGAGGACGGTCGCAGATCGAGGATATGCTGGGCGCCGCAGCGCGGGCAGGTCGCGTGGACGCAGCCTGACGCCAGGTAGAAGCGGTCGCGGAGCTTGATCTCCACCTGTCCGCCCGGCTCGTACATCGCCAGCAAAATCGGTGGGTCGGCGCAGCGGCATTCCCAGCGCTGTTGCGCGGCGCGCTTGCGCTTCGCGCTCGTGGATTGTTCCGGCATTCGTCTCACCCCCTTTCTCGGTTTCAGTGCGCTCGCCGTGCCTACGGGCGCGGCTTGCGACGTGTCGCGGCGAAGCGCGCCGGCACGACCAGCCGCTCGCCGCCACGCGCCGAGAGCGCGTCGATGGCCGCGTTCAGCTTCCTGGTGCGCTCGTCGGCGTCGTCGAACAGCGCGAGCTGCCGCGCCGACGCCAGCCCGGTCACCCGGACGCCGAGCAGCCGGACTGGGCTGTCGCGCTCGGCCAGCGCCCGCGTCAGCAGTGTCCGCGCCAGCCGATGGATCTCCTGATGCGCGTCAGTCGCCTTCGACAGCGACTGCTGGCGCGTGATCGTCGTGAAGTCGTTGTAGCGCAGCTTGAGGGCAACCGTCGTGCCGGTCAGTCCCTCGCGCCGCAGCTCGGCGCCTGTCTCCTCCGACAGGTGGTAGAGCGGAGCGTCCAGCTCAGGCAGTCCGCGCAGGTCACGGCTGAACGTCTCCTCATGCCCGATCGACTTCTGCGGTTCGCGCTCCCACTCTGGACGGACCGGACGCTCATCCTCGCCGCGCGCCCGCGCCCGCAGCCGCTCGGCGTCGTTGCCGGCGATGGCTCGCAGCAGCCCATCCGGCGCGTTCGCCAGCTCGCCCAGCGTCTGGACACCGTGCTCGCGCAAACGGATGGCCGACTTCGGGCCAACTCCCGGCAAGCGTTCGATCGGCAGCGGCGCCAGTGTCGCCGCCTCGTCGCCAGGCCGGACAATCCGCAGGCCGTCCGGCTTGTCGAGGTCGGAGGCGATCTTGGCCACCAGCTTGTTGCCGGCTACTCCGAGCGAGACGGCCAGCCCGATCTCGTCGCGGACGCGCTGCTTGAGCTGGCGCGCCAGCGACTCGGCGCCGCCAAACAGCCGGTCGGAGTCGCTGGCGTCCAGGTAGGCCTCGTCGATGCTGACCACCTCGACCAGCGGCGAGAACGCGTCGAGGATCGCCCGGAACTGGCGTGAGAGGTCGCGGTAGTAGCGGTGATCACCGCGGACGACGACCAGGCCAGGGCAGAGCCGCAACGCTTCGGCCATCGACATCGCCGAGCGGACACCAAAGGCGCGCGCCGGATAGCTGGCCGCGGCGACAACGCCGCGCCCCTCGGGCGCGCCACCGACGACGACCGGCAGACCGGCCAGCTCCGGCCGGCGCAAGACTTCCGCTGCCGCGAAGAAGGCGTCCAGATCGGCGTGAATGACCCAGCGTTGTCGTCCGTGACGGTCCATCGAACCTCTCTCAATCGGCCATCCAGCACAGAATAGAACATATGTTCTATTCTGTGCTGATCTTAGATCGTGGCTCGGTCGCTGTCAATCCCGTTCCCAACAGTCACATGACCATTGTCCGGTCGTCCCGCCCCGCATCCAAATGACCTATCCGTGATTGGGAGCACCTTCCCATACCCGGAACGACCCGCAATTCGTACGATGAAGCACGGCTAGATCAAGATCAGGAGAGACGGCTCGTGTCGTCAATCGCAATCAACAGACGAACGCCGGTCGAACGGCCCTGGATCTCACTGCTCCTGACGGAGGGGTCCATCCGCGCTCTGACGATCTTCGCCGCGCTTATCACTGTCATCTACATTGTTGCCCAACCGGCTGGTGATGCCGGCAAGCTGCTCTCGAACGGCATATTCACGCTTGTGTCGGGCGGCGCGGCCTGGCTGTGCCTGCGAACAGCGCGCCTGCTGGGCGACGACGGGCTGCCCTGGCGTTGCTTCGGGCTTGGCTGCGGCGTCTGGTTTCTGGGCCAGTTGGCCTGGAACTGGTACGACATCGTCCTCTGGACGCCACCACCCTATCCGTCGCTGGCCGATGTCGGCTATGGGATCTTCTATCCCTTCATGTTCGCCGGGCTGGCGCTGCTGATCCGGCAACGGATCGGCGAGCTGCCGGCAGGCGAGGTGTTGCTGGATAGCCTGATCATCGTCACCTCGATCGCGCTCCTCGCGTATGAGGTCATGGTCTCACCGATGGCGGGCGTGGAAGCCGTGGCTTCCCCAGCCCTGCTAGCCATACTCGCGTTGGATGTCAGCACGTTTGCTCTCGTGCTACTGACCGCCGCCGCGCTCTTCGTGCGGACCAGGTTGATGATGCGCGGGCCACTCGGCGTCCTCCTGATCGGATTTGTCGCCTTCACCGCCTCCAACACGCTCTACAGCCGGCTGGCGCTGGACGGAGCCTACGCCATTGGCAAACCGATCGATCTTGGTTGGATTCTTGGGTTCACCTGCTTTGGAATCGCGGCGCTGGTAGCCGCGCACGTTGGCGACGGCGACCGCGGATCGATCGATCGCGGGATGCATCGCCGGGCGGCCATCGCTCGGATGCTGTTGATGGTCTTCAGTATTATAGTCGTGACCGCGATTGCAGCCTACGCCGCCGCTCACCCCGGATCCGACACCGCCGTCGTCGTCCTGGTGTTGATCTCCGGCGGGCTGCTCGCGATCCGGCTTGGCTATGCAGCCCTCCAGTCCGAGTACCTCTCGCGCCGGACGCGGGAGCGTGACCTGATGGCCGGCGTCGTCTTCGCGTCACAAGTGATCAGCTCGACACTCGATCTGGACAACCTGTTACCGTTGCTCGCGTCAGCTGCGGCTGATTCGGTTGGCCGCGCCCGCGCCGAGGTCTACGTCTTCACCGACGACCTGTCCGCAGTCGAGGCGAGCGCTATCTCCGGGTTCAGCGCCGCCGAAACCGCCCGCATGCAATCCCTCAACGAAGCGCCAGTCGGCGCCTATCCGGCAGAGCGGCGCGTCATCGCGACACTCGCGCCAGTTCCGCAATCGTCCGACGATCCTGGCATTCCGGCCGACGACGCCCGGATGTTTCACGAGATCGGCAAATTACACACACTGGTGACGCCACTGGTTGCCCACGATCGGGTCCTCGGCGTCTTCGACATGTGGACACCGTTCGACGCTACTCCGTTCGAGCCGGCCGACCTCGCCGCCGCGGCCGCCGGCGGTAAACAAGCCCGACGCCGCGGCCGCGGCCGCCGTCGGTCAACAGGCCGGTCTGGCGATCCACAACGCCCGGCTGCTGGCCCGCACGCAACAGCACGCCACCGAGCAGGCGGCGCTGCTGCGCGTCAGTCAGGCCGCGATCTCCAGCCTCGACCTCGACGCCGTCCTGGCCGAGATCGCTCAGGCCAGCCTCGGTGTCGCCAACGCCGAGGCCTGCGCGATCGAAATCTGGCGTCCCGAGCTTGACGACTCGATCCTCGCCGCCGAAGCGACAATCGACGACTGGCCAGGAACCTCTGCCGTCGGCTCGCACATATCGTTCGACGACTGGCCGATCTCCCGGCGCGTCCTCGGCGAGCAGGTGACCTTGAACCTGCTGGCGACTGACGCCGACCTCTCTGACAGCGAGAGAAACCATCTCCTCGCCGACGACACGCAATGCGTCCTGCTGGCGCCGCTCGTCGTCAACTCGGCCTCGCTCGGCATCCTCAATCTCTTCTCGCGCAACGCGCGCCGCTTCACCACCGATGAAGTCCGGCTTGCCAGCGACCTCGCCGCTCAGATCGCGCTCGCGATTGAGCGCGCCCGGCTGCATGAGGCGCTGCGTGAGCGCGCCGACACCGACGGACTGACGGGCGTCCTCAACCACCGCGCGATCCTTGAAACGCTGGACGCCGAGATCGCCCGGACGCGTCGGGGCGGGCCGCCGCTCTCAATCCTGATGATCGACCTCGACGGCTTCAAGCAGGTTAACGACACGCGCGGCCATCAATCCGGCGACCAGGTCCTGCGCGAAACAGCCGCGTTCCTGCGCTCCAGTGTCCGCGAGATCGACCAGGTCGGCCGCTATGGTGGCGACGAGTTCCTGCTGATCCTGCCTCAGACTGACGCCACCGGCGCCCGTCAGGCCGCCAGCCGCCTGCTCGACCTGGCCGACGATTCCAGCGTCACAATCGACGGCGTCGACTTCCCGATCCAGCTCTCAGCCGGCATTGCCACGACCGCCGACGACGGCGCCACTCGCCAGGAACTGCTCGCCGCCGCCGACACCCGCATGTACGAAGCCAAAGCCGCCCGCCGCTGGACCGTCGCCGGCTCCGGGGGTTAGCTGGGATCGGCTCCTGAGTCATCATCCACAACAATAGGCGTCCGGCGGACAGCGATCCTGGCGGGATGCACGCTAATGAATGCGTCGAGATCATCGGCGTAGTGCGCCAGAACGGTCCGCAGGCGGTTGATCTTGTCCTCGGTCGTCACACCTCGTCCGAGGCGAAACAGGATGACTCCAGAATGTGCACGAATGTCGTTGAAGACCAGAAACGAAAAGGCCTTGTCGTTCGTGATGAGCACGCGACCCTCGTTATGGGCCACGGACAAGACATCGATATCCGAGATCGAACGAGTGTAGTCGCGCACGATTGCGGTGACATCGTGGCCCAGCGAACGGAGAAACCTGCCAACGCCGAGTTCCATACTTTCGTCGAGCAGAAATTTCATGTCGGCGAGTACGCATCATCCTCGGGGAACAGGAAATGGATCTCCTCGCCTGCGATGACCGCGCTGGCGTAGGCGAGGCAGGCCCGGACGTCGTCAACTGTCAGATGTGGATAGTCCTCCAGGAGAACGTCAAGATCAGGCTCGGCGGCAAGCCGGTCCAGCACCAACTCGACCGATATCCGTGTTCCCTTGACGATTGGCTTCCCGACCAGAATACTCGGATCAACGGTGATTCGATCACGTAGGTTGCGTTGAATCGTTCTCATTGCCCTGTTCCTCCTACGGTTAGATGACAGCGCGCAAACTCCAAACATGCGCGAACATCGTCAGGGGCAAGATGTGGATAGGCCGCAAGCAGGTCGCTTGTGTCCAACGTCAAGGCAAGGTGTTCGAGCACGGCCTCGACGGAGATGCGAGTGCCCCTGATCGTCGACTTCCCGACAAGAATGGCCGAATCAGCGACGATTCGATGCTGGTAGCGCGTCTCCCGATGTTCCATCGCGCGCGCCTTCCTGGAGTCCATCCACGACGCTCGTACAAGGATACGCGCTCCGATCGACCGGTGCGCTCGCATCAACGGGCTGTTTGACGCGCCGCCAATCCCAGAACGCCCACCCCAACGACGCAAGGTTCCCAAGCAGCGTCGCGAGCAGGATGGCGCTGATCCACGGGTAGGCCCAGGCGTGAAACCAGAACCGCGAGACGACGTAGCCGACAACCTCCGGAGCCGGTTCGCCCGGCGTCCCGCTGATGCGTAGCGAGACGACGTGCGCCGTATCGCGCATCCCGCGCGCGACCGTCACCCGCTCACGCTGATCGCCCGTCGAGAACGTCAGCGTCTCGCGCAATTCCCCATCGACAATGCGCTCGATCCGACCCGAACCGGTAACGAGCAAGTCCACGCGCTCGCCTGAGACGAGCAGATCAATCGGCTCGCCATGCTCGATCCGCTCCTGTTGCGCCAACGGCATCTCGTACGCTCCCGTGCCGTCGTAACCGATCCGGGCGGCCCGCTCCCGCAACGCAAGGTAGGCCGGGCGCGGCGTGAAATCGTGCTCAACCAGCGCGAAGCCCTGGGTCGGGTTGCCGATCTGGCCGGGAGCGTCGGGCGAGTGCGGGAAACGGAACGTCCAGACGGCCATCACGCCCATCCAGGGCCACTCGCGCTGCGCCCGCAGGTAGCCCTGGACCAGGTACTCCGCCTGCTGTTCCGCGCTGACCGGCGCCCCCCACGGCGACGGCTGCCCGCTCCAGTCGTCCGGCAGTGACACCCAGCCATACTCGACGGCCCAGACTGCCGTGCCGGCGTCGCCGTTGCGCAGCATGATCTCGCGCGTCTGGACCGGACGCGAGAAGTTGTTGCGCCCGAAATCGGTCCGCCGGTCCGAGGGCGGGTAGCCGTAGCCGTAGACCATGACCGCGACGATGTCGAACCAGGCCGCCCCGCCCAGATCGTAGACGCGCTGGAGGAAGAGCAGGTCGCTCAGGTTCTCCGGCCCGGTCTGGTCGGTCGGCGCCAGACCGGCCAGCAGGATCACGACATCCGGGTTGGCCGCGCGGGCCGCCGCGGCCCCCGCCCCCCCCCCCCCCCCAAAACCCC
>JBBECJ010000411.1:9597-11074 GCA_040881885.1 Thermomicrobiales bacterium
GCGCCCCCGGCCCCCAGCAGCCGCACATACCCGCGCGGGTCGATCGGCTTCCCGCCCCACTCCCCTTCCAGGTTCGGCTCGTTCCAGATCTGAATGTAGGTCAACCGCCCCCGATAGCGCGTGACGACCTGCTCGACGAAGTTGGCGTAGTCGGAGAGCCGGTCGGGCGGGCCGTCGATCTCGGGGTTCGGCTGACCGGCCTTCGCCCAGGGCGGCGGCTTCTCAAGCCGGGCGATAACCTGCAGGCCGCGCGCGTTGGCCTCATCGACGATCCGGTCATACTTCTCCCACGTCGAGCGCCCCCCGGCGTCAAGATAGACGCCCGGCTGCGGCTCGATCTCGTACCAGCCGAAGATCTGACGGATGTAGCCGTAGCCGCCGTCGCGGATCATGTCCAGCGAACGCTCGACAACGTCCGGGTCCGGCTCCTCGTTCAGAAAGGTGTTGATCCCCATCGGGTTGACATCAGTGTGTGGGATCGGGTTGTAGGCGCGACCGGTCGCGACGCCGCGCGTGTAGAACGCCTCGGCAACCGGAACCAGCAGCAGCGTCCCAACCAGCCCAACGATCGCGACAACATGCAGCGCAACCCGAAACGGCAGGTTATCGCCCCGCAGCGCGGCATCCAGCCAGATCGGGATCACGAGCCGCCCTCACCACGAACAGCCATTCCGCCCGCCGCCCGTACGGGCAGGCAGGATTGGCTCGCGACGTTGGGATGGCTCGCGACATCGACGGTCATGCGTGTGAGTGTATCGTGTGCGCTCACGCTGCCGACCCATTTCCAACGCAAACACGGACACGACCCGGCTGCCTGTTCTTCACGGATAGGCTCGTGTGGTCACGCCACCTGACGTTACACAACCAAAAGGTTGAGAAACCTGCCCGGCTGCGGCAAAATAGAGGCATGCCCGGACACGACCGCCAGGGATCGGCGTGCCGCCGGGCCGCTTGAGGGGAAGATAGAGCAATGCCAACACTCACCCAGGAACAGATCATCGAGGCGATTCGCCCCGTCCAGGACCCCGACCTCGGCCGCTCGCTGGTCGAGCTGAACATGGTCAAGGGCGTCGAGATCGACGGCGGACGGATCAAAATCAACGTCGAGCTGACGACGCCCGCCTGCCCGTTGCGCGGCAAGATCGAGGACGATGTCCGCGCCGCGGCCGTCACCGTCGCGGGCGTTGAGGAGGTCGCCGTCGCCTTCACCTCGCGCGTGCGCTCCAGCGGGATGGGCATGCCCGACAAGACTCCGCTGACCGGCGTCAAGAACGTGATCGCCGTCGCCTCCGGCAAGGGCGGTGTCGGCAAATCGACCGTCGCCGTCAATATCGCCGCCTCGCTGGCGCGCGACGGCGCCAAGGTCGGCCTGCTCGACGCCGATGTTTACGGCCCAAGCATCCCGCTGATGATGGGCACCAGCGCCAAGCCGATCATGCAGGACAACAAGATCGTCCCGCTCGAAGCCTTCGGCGTC
>JBBECJ010000412.1:0-1753 GCA_040881885.1 Thermomicrobiales bacterium
GCGAGGTCTTCGGCGAGCATGCCGATCGACTTGCGGTCAGCAGCTCGAAGTCGATGATCGGCCACACGATGGGCGCCGCCGGCGCGATCGAAGCGATCATGACCGTGCTGAGCATCCGCGACAACCGGGTCCACCCGACGCTCAACCAGGAAACCCTCGACCCGGCCTGCGATCTCGACTACGTCCCGAACGAATCGCGCCAGGTCGAGGTCAACATCGCGCTCAAAAACTCATTCGGCCTTGGCGGCCAGAACGCCGCATTGGTATTCGGGAGGTGGGCGGGGGAGTAACCCCTCCCGCCACCCAGAGGGTACCCGGCCCCTCCCCTGAGAAGAGAGGGGGCTTCGATATGAGCATGCGAAAGCCCCCTCTCTTCTCAGGGGAGGGGGTTGGAGGAGGGGTCCGTGATCGCTGAATCACCACTGACAGGCCGGATCGCGCGGCGCGCGGCCCAGGTCCGGCCGAAACAGGCGCAGGCGTTCGAGGTCAAGGAGGGGCAGTTCCTGCAGATCTCCGACATGCTCGGCAAGCAGGTCGCTGTCTGCATCGGCTTCAACCTGCACGACTTCGACGAGACGCTCTCACCGGCGCACACACGGATGGGCAACAACGCGCTGATGCTGCGCGAGGGGCACGTTCTGTTCTCCAACCGCCACAGCCGGATGCTGACGATCATCGCCGACAGCGTCGGGCGCCATGACATGCTATTTCCGGCCTGCAACCCAGAACGCTACGTCGACGACTACGGCCTGACCGAGCATGCAAGTTGCACCGACAACTTCCTGCGGGCGCTGGCCGGCCGCAACTACTCGATCCCGCCCGACCGGCTCCCGGACCCGATCAACTTCTTCATGAACGCCGGCATCAAGGCGCGCGGCGAGTTTGAGATCCGCGAACCACTCTCCAACCGCAACGACAATGTCCTCCTCAAGGCCCAGATGGATTGCCTGCTGGTCATCTCCGCCTGCCCCAACGACCAGAACGCGATGAACGGCTTCAAGCCGACCGATGTGCTGGTGCGCGTCTACCAGTAGCCGAGGTGACAGGGAACAGGGACCGAGGTTGGTCGGGGTGGTGGCAGCGCCATCCTGATTTTACCGCCCGCATGTCAAGACGAGACGCGCGGCCAGGGCGATTGCAACGTCGTTGGCGCATCTTCAGAGCATCAAGGTACCTCGCGCGAATCGTCGGCACGTGTGGGCAGCCATCCCGCAGCCCGTGGTCCGCGCGTAGCCAGCCCGTGGATGCGACGAAATCGATCGGTTCCCGCGACTTTGAAGTCGCCCAGGCGGCCACAGGAGGGGGCTTGACAGCATCAGCGGGGAGCCCTAGACTGCCAACTAGACCGATCGGTCTAGTTGGCGGTTGCGCATACAACGAGGAGACACAAGCATGCGAGTGCCGAAGGACAAGGTGGACGTCAAAATGGAGATTCCAGGCGCCGTCATCCGTCAGCGAACGGATTTTGGCGATATGAGCGGATTCGGCAAGATCAGCGCCGAGTACTTCACGCTCTCGGCAGGTGTCGACACCACCCCGCTCTTCCAGGGACTGGCAGGCGATCTCTGCCAGTGCCCTCACTGGGGATTCGTCTTGCGCGGCCGGCTCACCACGACAAATGCGAATGGCGCGCAGGAGACGGTTAACGTCAATGACCTGTTCTACTGGCCGCCCGGACACAACGTGAAGGTCGACGCTGACGCGGAGATCGTCATGTTCAGCCCGCAGCACGAGCACAGCCAGGTCATCAACC
>JBBECJ010000413.1:0-1748 GCA_040881885.1 Thermomicrobiales bacterium
AGCCTTGAACAGTTGCGCGGCATGGTCGCCGAGGCGCGCTGAAATGGCGGGCATCGGACTGCTGGCGGCCTTCGGGGCGGGGATCGCGTCGTTCCTGTCGCCGTGCGTCGCGCCGCTGCTGCCCGGCTACCTGACGATGATCTCGGGATCGGCGGGGGGTGTCGCACAGGCCGGGAACCGGCTGCGACTCTTCTGGCCGAGCCTGCTGTTCGTGCTGGGCTTCTCGCTGGTGTTCGTGACGTTGGGCGCGTCGGCGTCGGTCTTTGGCGATCTGATGGCCGAATATCGCCAGCCGTTGACGCGTATCTCCGGGGTCATGATGATCCTGATGGGGGTTGTCATCATCTGGGGGTCGCGGCTGCCGTTCATGATGCGCGAGCGGCGCTTCCATTTATCGCGGCAGACGTTTACGCCGTCTGAGACGCTGCTGCTGGGGATGGCGTTCGGGTTCGGCTGGACACCCTGCTTCGGGCCGATTCTGGCCTCGATCCTGATCTACACCAGCACGGCCGAGACGGTTCGTGAGGGGACGTTGTTGCTGGCGGCCTACTCGCTCGGGCTTGGCGTGCCGTTTCTGGCGGCCGGGCTGGGGCTGGGGCAGTTCCAGCGCGGGGTCAGGGCGCTGTCGCGGCACGGCGGAGCGATCGTGGCTGTCAGCGGTGGGGCGTTGATCGCGATTGGCGCGCTGTTCGTGAGCGGACAGATGTTCCGGCTCGCGATCGCCGGCCAGCGGCTGCTCAGCTAGTGGCGGCCGGCGATTGGTTTCGCCTGTCGTTGCGGGTGGCGCATGCGCTGGCCGCGATGCTCTGGCTCGGGGGAGGGGTATACTTCCTGCTGGCTGTCCGGCCCGCGAGCCGCGAGGCTGAGGAGCAACCGAGGGCGTTCATCTCCGCCGCGCAGGGGTATTTTGGCGAGTGGGCGCAACTGGCGACAATGGCACTGGTCGTGACCGGCGGGGTTCTGGTCTTCGACCGGCTGGCGAACGGCGACGCCGGCCTGACCTATGTGGCGCTGATGGCGGCCAAGATCGTCGCGGCGCTGGCAGCCTTCTGGATGGCAGGCATACGGCCAACCCGACGGAAGACGCCCGGCGGGCGCAGGTCATCGCCGGAGTTGATCGTGACGCTTGGGATGGTGGCGTTCGTGATCGGGGTGGCGCTTTCCAGCGTCTACGGGCTGAATGGGTGACGTAAGGACTGGTCGATGAACTCCGGGACACTGACCGCGACGCCGGTGACGAAGCGCAAGCAGCGCATCAACGCGAAGTTGCTGGTGGCGGCGACCATCCTGATTCTGACGGTCGGATTCCTCGTCTTCAACGCGATGGGCTCGTCGATGGCCTATTTCCAGACGGTCGGCGAGCTGCGCGCGAGCGGCAAGGACCTGACCGGCGAGCGGGTGCGGGTCGGCGGCGATGTCGTGCCGGGGTCGATCGAGCGGGTCGGGCTCGAGGACGAGATTCGCTTCACGGTCACCGATGGCGAGCAATCGATCGACATGGTCTACAGCGAGGTCGTCCCGGACATTTTCAAAGACGATGTCGAGGTCGTCGCCGAGGGGCATGTCGGGCCGGACGGTGTCTTCCAGGCCGAGACGTTGCTGACGAAGTGCCCGTCGCGGTTTGAGGCGGCAGAGGAATCGTAGCGCGAGTGCTGAGTGCGGGGAAGCGTTTCGTTCCACGTAGGGGCCGTGTCCTGTACCAGTGCTGTCCTGGGAAAATGTCGAGGCGAGTTGCAGGGCAAAAATCC
>JBBECJ010000414.1:0-10766 GCA_040881885.1 Thermomicrobiales bacterium
CATCCGGCCGGACTGGGCTATGTCAGCGTTTTCCAGCAAGATCGTGATCGTCTGCTTTCCAACGGTTGAAACCTCGCGCTCCCGTGCCGCCGCCAGCGCCTGGACGACGTTTTCCGGCAGATCGTAGTTCGCGTCGAGACACAGTTGCTCAACTGTGTCGCGCACATCCGCCACGTCGACCTCGCGAACTGGCATCGCTCCTCCCTTCTGGTCCGGAATCACCGTAGCCCAGCGTCCGGCCGAGCTTGGTCGTTGGACTCGGACGGAGGCTTGGGACAAGGCTTCGCAAGGCATCGGCGGTTTCGATCAATGCGGCCCGGGTGGCGGTCTTTGTCTCCAGCTCGACCTCGTCAAATGGTGTTGCCCGGCCGTCGCTGAGTCGCGTGCCGACGCAGTCATCGACAGCCAACTCCAATGTCATTCCTTGATCGTCAGCAAGCAGCATCGTCGCGCGCGTGTTCTGCAAGCGCGCGACCGGGAGCAACGCAGCCCGGCCGGCGATGCCGCGCGCGCGCGCCAGCGGCGAGAGGCTGTCCAGCTCAGGCAGCGGCAGATCAATCGCGATCGCCGCGGCCTGCGACGCGTCGAGCTGAGCCTCGTCCTCAGGTCGCGAGGCAATGTGCCCCTCGCCGTCACGGCTCGCCTCTCGACGGCCCTTGTACGTCATCTTCGCGCCGCCGGAGGTCCTCCGTACTCGCAACGTCGATCCAGCGGCGGCCAACAATCCGTCGTCGGTGTCGAAGTAGATGTCGTCCTGGGCGGCGGTCCGCCGCTCCTTGACACTGAACCGCCCAATCGTTGTCGTTGAGAGCAGCAGCGCCCGGTCGGCTGGATCGATGTCGAACTTGGCTTCGATCTCGCGCGGCTCAGTCATAGGTCGCTCGCAGGAGGTCGCTGACGCGACGCTCCGGGTGGGGCATCCCGGACTCGATCATCCGCAGCGCGGTCGTGCCGTGATCATACGGCGTCCGGTGGATCGTCCCGCGCCAGCCGCTCTCTGACGACCATCCAAACGACCCCCAGGCCGCGCGCCGGTCGCCATCGCGCGGCAGGCCGCAGGCGGCGACATCGAACAACCGCAGCTCGCCGATCCGCCGTCGATACGGAATATGGAGGTGTCCAAAGACGAGCACGTCGGCCTCCAGAGGTCCGATCAGCTCGCGCGCGTAGAGCTCCGGCATGTCGGGGAAGATGTGGCGGTCAAGGTCACGCGGGTTTGCGTGGACGACATGCAGCGCGCCACCCGGCGGTTCGACGCGTTCCTCGAACGCCAAACCGTCGAGCGCCTCGATTCGTTCAGGGCCGAGCTGGTCGCGAGTCCAGGCGATCGACGCGCGCTTCTTGTTTCCGAGGTCCGAGTCTTCGGCTCCCTCGTCGACGATGTCGCGATCGGTGTTCCCCTTGAGAAGCGTGTCGAAGTGCTCGCGCGTTAGATCGAACGCCTCGGCCGGTTGAGGGCCGCTCAGACAATAGTCACCGCCGGCAATCAGCCGGTCGAACGGACCACGCCGCTCAATGTCATCGAGGACGGCGCGCAGGGCTTGCAGGTTGCCGTGGATGTCGGTGACGACGGCGACCCGCAGCTCGACGCTCATCCCGCTGCCTGCTCCGGAATGGGCTCGTCCGCTTCGCTGTTGATTGGTGGCTTCGGTTCCGACTCGACGGCGGGCAACGCGCCAATGCAGCGCCTCAGACGCGACGGGAAGTCAGTCTCTTCCATCCGGCGCCAAGCAGCGATGAAACGCTCGTAGGCGCGGTCGCGGTCGTCGGCGCGCTGGGCGATCAGCGTGAAGAACGCGATCTCGTCGCGGGGCATCGCGCGGCTCGCGGTTGCCGAGCGCAGCCGCTGATGGCGCTGGGCGACCGTCCCGCGATCGACGGCGGCTGCGATCTCTAATAACCGCGCGGCCCGGCTGTTCAGATCGGCGTTGACGATCTCCAGCACGCGTTCGATCATCACATCGGCGTCGTGCATGTCGCCGATGTCCTCCTGTATCTCCTTGACCTCGTCGATCAGTCCGCCGGCCCCGGAAGGCAGCCCGAAACGGAACAGCTCCAGCGAGTAGCGCAGCCGCTTGGCGGCGATCCGCAGGTTGTGGATCTCCTCGACGTTGTTCTGGTCGTCGACCCAAGGCGCGAACGACAGCATCTCGCCAAGACGGGTGTCGATGATGCGCCGCGCGTTGTCGACGACGGGCGCGTCGCAACGCAGGCCCTTGACGCGTTTCGCCTTAACCACGGCTGTGCTCCGCCAGGAAGCCGCGGAAGCGAACGTCGAAGCGGTCGTCATCGAGGCGTTCGAAAAACGCCAGCATCTCCAGCCGGCGCGCGTCTCGTTCCTGCTTTAGCCCCTGCAACATGCGGTTGACGGCAGGGCGCTCGCTGTCCGGGCGCGTCTCGCGGTACGCTAGCAGGGTCTCGCGCAGGACGTCGCAATCGCGGACTCCGCCAAGCACATCGGTGAGCAGCTTGACCGTCTGATGATAGTAGCGATAGCGCTTGGCCGGGAAGCACTCGGTGGCGACATCCATCGCTGCCCGAAGGCGGCGCGAACCGACTCGCATATCATGAAGCTCTTCCGGATCGCGGCCGATGATCGTGCCTGCGCGGTGACGCATCATCTCATCGAAGCGCGTCTCGATGATCTTTCCAATCGCAATCTGAAAGACGGTTGTGCCGTTGAGTCCTTCGATGCGCTGTGCCTTCGCCACCCGTGTTGCCGCCTTTATCCGTGATGATCGCCATCGTGAGCCGCGGCTGGCTCTTCAGCCGTGGCCGGTTCGACGCTTTCCGGTTCGGTGTGGGCGCTCCCATTTTCGATCGCGGTGAGCGATGGGGCCGCCAGCGGAATCGCCTCGGCGTCCGGCTGACCGATCGTCACGGTCCGGCCATACCGCTCCATCGACGCGGCAAGGTCACGCTCGCGGCGGGCTACCTTCTCGCGAGCGGCATCGACATCCGCAAACGCAGCGCTCAGACGCTCCTCGGCGCGTTTGATCTCGGCGGACCCATCGGCTCCCTTCCGCGAGCCCTTTTGTTTGGCGCTGCCCTTGCCTTTGCTCTTCCCCATGGACCCTCCTGCGTGTCGGGCGACAACTTGGCGTCGCCGTCCGGATTGATGCGCGCCAGCCACTATTCTCGCACGAGTTCGCGGACGATGTCACGAATCGAGCGGCTGATCGCGTCGACCTTCCGTTCACCATCCAGAACGACGAACAGGTGATCGCGCGCAAGCCGCTCGAACTCGTCAAACACGCGCTGCTGATAGAGCTTGAACGAGAGCGTCGGATCGGCGCTCAGACCCAGGTCAAGCCCGGCCTCGTAGCGGTCGAGCGCCTTGACCGGCACACTTGGAACGCGCTGCTGTGTCACGTCAGGCGGGACGCGCAGGTAGAAGACGACGTCTGGCCGCGGAGCAAAGCGATACAACGTCGCCAGCCAATTCCGGTCGGCTCCACGCGCTACGTCGCGGGCGAAGGCCGTGTAGATGTAACGATCGGCGACGACGACCTCTCCCTGTTCGAGAGCCGGAACGATGACATTCGCCACCCGGTCGGCAAAGTCGGCGGCGTAAAACAGACTGAAGGTGATCGGTCGCAATGCCCCTTCTGCCTTGGCCTTGTGGATCGCTTTTGAGATGTGCGGCGACGTGCTCCAGTCAGTGCGGACCGGTTCGATCCCACGCCCCTCAAGCCACTCGACCAATCGCTGGATCTGCGTGCTGCGCCCGGATCGATCGACACCCTCGACGACGATCAGCGTGCCCGGACGTTCGCCGTGGAGCGGTTCAACCTGGCGTCGGGTCGCGGCTGTCGCTTTGGTCATACGCCACCCAACCGTTCGAGTAGCGTCCCGAGTAGAGCGCGAAGGCGCAGTTGTTGTGTCCGCACCGGAAGCGACGCGTCAACCGACAACAGCTCAAACGGCTCGACGAGGCGGTCGTATTCTTCGACGACGCGCTCCTGAAACAGGCGGAACGATTCGATCGCTCCGCGGATCGACGCGCCTTCAGCTGCCTCCTCGGCGGTAGCCTCGCCGGCGATGCCCATCACACGTCCCATCGATGTCTCGGCGTCGATCCGCAGGTAGATGGGCAGATCAGGGCGTACCGCGAACCCGTAGAGATTGTATATCCAGTCGCGCTCGACGCCGCGTGCGATGTCGCGGGCGAAGGCGGTGTAGACGTAGCGATCGGCCAGGACGACGTAGCCCGCCCGCAACGCCGGAATGATTTCGGTTTCCTGCCGCTCGGCGACATCGGTCGCGTGCAGGATCGAATATGTCAGTGGAGTCAGCGTGTTCTGGCGCCGCGACTCGGCGATGGTCTTCGCCACCAGCTTCGAAGAGTTCCAGGAACTGCGGACGACGCCGTAACCGTTCACCTGTAGCCAGGCCGCCAGCAGGTCGAGCTGAGTGGCGCGGCCCGACCCGTCAACACCATCAATCGCAACCAGCAGCCCCGGAAACGAATGCCGTGCCCAGGATGAAGGATCGCCGGGGTCGAGCCGGCTCAACGGCCAGTGGGCAACCATCAGCCATCCCCTTTCCGGCGTTTACGCCCTGCCAAGGTGTCGAGCAGCATTCGCGGCGGCGTGTCGTCGAGCGCATGAAAGGCGACGCGCAATTCACCACGCCGCGCGACATCAATGGCGAGCAACCCGTTCTCCTTGCCTGGTGAACGGTCAAGCAGCGACGGGGCGTTGACGACGGCCATCGTTGCGTTGCCGTTCGAGAGTTGCCAGGCGTGAACGCGATGAAGGTGGGCACAGAGAACGAGATCGACGCGCGCCGCCAACAGCCGGACCAGGATGTCGCCAGCGTTGGCCAGCAGGTCGCCCTCCTTGAGCTTCTTACGGGGGATCGGCAGCAGCGAGCGGTGCGTGCAGAACACACGCGTCAGCTTCGACGATGAACCCTCGAAGAACGCGATTCCCCGCCCCAGCGCCTCATCAGGGATAGCGGGTTCACTGTCCAGCCCGACGAGCGCCATCGCCTTCGACCGATCGAAGAAGTCCAGACTGCCAAAGAACTCAAGAAACGGGGTCGTCAGGCGATCACCTGGTCCATCAACGTGATGCGCTTGCGTGTCCGGCGCCGTTAGAAAATAATTCAGATCGGAGTCTCTGGGCCGCGCCGGCCCAGGACCGCCAGAGAGATAGTCGCGATTGCCGGGAATGGCGCGCACGCGCTCCAACCCGAACGACGCCAGGAAATCAACCACCGGCACGAACTGCTCAAACAGACCCTCTCGCGTCAGATCGCCGCTAACGACGATCAGGTCCGGGGCAAGCTCGTTCACCAGCCGGCTGGCGGCTTCCAATCCCTGGTCGCATTCCGGACCTGGCGCGTAGTGAAAATCGGAAAGCTGAACGATTCTCAGACCGGCCACTCACTCTCATCGCAGCTGTATGTCCGTACACTACAATCATACTCACAGGCGCGCCGCAATTCGCTCGTCGTGTCAGCATGCCCTCTTCCGCGCGACGTTGGCCGCGCATGGCGCAACACATCGTTAACAATTTTCACGCTTTCGCTGTTAGTGTCCGACTCACCCGGGTCGAAAGCGCAGTGCGGTAGGATGTCGTGAGGAAACGATGACCACGGAAATCGGCGTTGAGACGCTTGGCGCCGTCGATAACGCGCCGGAATGCGAAGGCATTGAAGTGCCACAAAAATCAAAGCAGCGCCGCGAATCGCGCCGCGACCGTTCGAGGCCAAATCCGCTCCTCGCGCCCGAACTGTATCTGAACCGCGAACTGAGTTGGCTGGAGTTCAACCGGCGCGTCCTTGAGGAAGCACTTGACGGCCGCAACCCGCTGCTTGAGCGCGTCAAGTTTCTCTCGATCTTCTCGTCCAACCTGGATGAGTTCTTCATGGTGCGCGTTGCCGGAACCATCGGCCAGGTTCGCGCGGGTGACGACGCGGCCTCCAAAGATGGTTTGCGTCCGTCCGAGCAACTATCCGCCATCAAGCTGCTTGTTTCCGAGCTCTCGTCGCGGCAGCGCGATTGCTGGCGCGAAGAGATCATGCCTGCCCTGCGTGATGAGGGGATCGTGATCGAGGAGTACGCCGGTCTGGCGCCACGCGATCGACGCGCGCTCTCACGCTACTTCGAACGGCAGATCTTCCCAGTTTTGACACCGTTGGCCGTCGATTCCGGCCATCCGTTCCCGCATATCTCGAACCTCAGCCTCAACATGCTCATCATCATCGAAGACGAACGCGGCGAACACATCGCGCGAATGAAAGTCCCGCCGATCCTGCCGCGTTTCATTCAGATCCCTGACCCGGATGGAACAATCAACCCTAGAGCCAACTCGCGACGCAAGCTGCGGTATGTTGTGCTCGAAGATGTCATCGAGGCGAATGTCGATCAACTCTTCCCAGGCAAGCGGATCAAGAGCATCCACATCTTCCGCGTCACCCGCGACGCGGACATTGAGGTCCCGACAGGGAGCGGCGACAGCCTCCTTGCGACGATTGAAGAGGAGCTTGAGCAGCGGCTGTTTGGATATGTTGTGCGTCTGACGGTCGAGCCGTCGATGCCGCAGCCGATCCGCGACTGGCTGGCCGACAAGCTCAACGCGTCAGCCGAAGATGTCTACGTGCTCTCGCGTCCTCACGGATTGTCCGATCTAATGCAGCTGTACTCGATTGAGCGGCCAAACCTCAAGGACAAGCCGTTTGTCCCGCGTTATCCGACCGTCCTGCGCGAGAGTGAGTCAATATTCGCCGCCGTTCGCCACGCTGATGTGCTGCTGTACCATCCGTACGACTCGTTCAGTCCGGTCGTCGATTTCGTGCGGCAGGCGGCGGCTGATCGCAACGTCGTCGCCTTCAAGCAGACGCTGTATCGCGTCGGCAAGCACTCACCAATCGTCGACGCCTTGCTGGTGGCGCGCGACGACGAAACGCAGATCGCGGTCCTGCTCGAGCTGCGGGCGCGCTTCGACGAAGAAAGCAACATCAATTGGGCACGGGCGCTTGAGAGCCAAGGCATCCACGTTGCATACGGGCTGGCCGGCGTGAAGACGCACTGCAAGATCGCCATGGCGGTCCGCCGCGAGGGAAACGAGTTGCGGCGGTATGTTCACCTCGGTACTGGCAATTACAACCTCGCCACCTCACGAACCTACACCGACCTCGGCCTGATGACCTGTGACGAGGACATCGCCGCCGATGTCTCGGATGTCTTCAACTTCCTGACGGGCTATTCGGCGCAGTCGGAATACCGCAAGCTGCTGGTGGCCCCCGTCAATTTGCGATCGAGCATGCTCGGACTCATCGAGCGTGAGATGCGACACGGCGAGAAGGGGAGAATCATTATGAAGATGAACTCCCTTTCTGACTACGAGATGGCTGAAGCGCTCTACCGCGCTGCCCAGGCCGGCGTCAAGGTCGATCTGGTCGTGCGGGGCATCTGCGTCCTGCGGCCGGGCGTGCCGGGCATCAGCGACAACATCCGCGTCATCAGCATCGTGGGGCGCTTTCTGGAACACGTCCGGCTGTTCTACTTCAAGCATGGCGGCACGGACGGTGGCGAGACGATGTACGCAGGCAGCGCCGATCTTATGCGACGCAATCTCGACTTTCGAGTCGAGGTCCTTTTCCCAATCGAGGATGCGCGTATTCGGTCGTGGCTACGCGACGGCATTCTGGAGCTGCAATTGCGCGATAATGTCCGCGCCCGTCTCCTCCAGCGCGACGGATCGTACGTGCGGCTCGCGCCGAAGGACGGCCAGGAAGTGATCGACTCGCAAGCGGTCCACCTCAACTACGAGCCAAGCGCCGCCGTCCAGGCCTTCATCGACGCAAGACGGGAGAGTGCGTGAGCGACATTGAGCAAACCCCGCGGTCACGGATCGCAAGGCGCGTGATTGACCTCTGGGGACACGAGCGGTCCGAGCCGGACACGGGACTGATCGAGTCGGCCTCGCAGGCGCTGGCCCGGATCGAGGAATTGCGGCCCAATGCGGCGGCCCAACTCGACCCGGCTGACGAGGAGACCCGTGGATAGCGCCGCCGGCGCGACTCGGCGAGCGCTCGCGGAGATTCGGCGCTCGGAACCGCGCGTCCTCGCATGGACGCGTATCGAAAGCGATCTGGCCATGAGCCAGGCGACCGCAATCGACCGAGACGGCGCGAGCGGGCCGCCTCTCCCGCTGGCGGGACTGACGGTCGGCATCAAAGACATCGTCGATGTCGCCGGAATGCCGACCAGAGCCGGTTTCGCGCCGTTCGACGACCGTCTCGCCACCGAGGACTCAGCAGTTGCAGCCGGACTGCGCGCCGCCGGAGCGACGATCATCGGCAAAACGACGACGACCCAGTTCGCGGTCGCCGACCCGACCGTCACGCGCAACCCCTGGAACCTCGAGCGCACTCCGGCCGGCTCCAGCTCCGGTTCGGCGGCGGCCGTCGCGGCGAGACATATCGATCTCGCGATCGGCTCGCAAACAGCCGGCTCGACGCTACGCCCAGCGGCGTTCTGCGGCGTCGTCGGCTTCAAGCCATCGTTCGGCTGGATCTCTCGAACAGGCATGATTCCGCTGGCGGACACACTCGACACCGTCGGCCTCATGGCGCGCAGCGTCGCCGATATCGCGCTGATGTTCGACGCGCTCGCCGACACGTCGCTGGAAAGCGTCGGCTCTTGCGAACCGCTGCCGCCGGCCAGAATCGGCATCTGGAGCGACGCCGCCCAACTCGCGGAGCCCGAAGTGCGCGCACTGGTAGACTCCGCCCTGACGCGAGCCATCGAAGCGGGCGCTATCGTGGACGAGGCGCGTCCGCCCGCGCCGTACCGCGACCTGCTCGCGGTCCACCACATCACAATGCTGGCGGATGTCGCTGCGTCGCACGAGAAGCTGTTTCAACGCCATCCGGATGCCTACGGATCGCGTGTGCGCGCTTTCGTTGAAACCGGCATGACCATCCCCGGCCACACGTACGTCCGAGCACAGATGCTACGGCGCGAATTCCGCGAGAAGGCGCTCGCGGACTGGTCCAGCTTCGACGTGGTCGCGCTTCCAACCGCCGAGACGCCGGCTCCCGGCCTGGAAACGACAGGCAGCCCGTCTCTTCAGGCGGTCGTCACGCTCTTTGGCCTGCCCTCGATATCGCTGCCAGCCGGCCTGTCCCCCGATGGGCTACCGGTCGGCCTGCAACTCGTTTCAACGACCATGCTCGGCAACGCCCATCTGCTCCGGATCGCGCGATGGATGGAAGGTCTGCTCGAGCCGCTGCCCTCCACGCCGGCCGGGATCGCGGACTGAGCCACCTATCGCCCTCCTCCGCGTACGGGCGATGGCCGCAGCCTCGTCCTCCCCCCAACGTGCCCCGGCAGAGGCGGACGGCGAAATGGTGAACAGATGTTCTAACTTCTGCTACAATCGGCCTTCGACAATCAGGTGTCCGGACACGTTGCGGAAGGCACGGGACGATGCTGGAACTGTCGATCAAGGAGGCTCGCCGGTTGGCGATTGGCGCGCAGTTGCTGGCGGGCAAGCCACCCAAACGACCGACGAAACAGATGATGCTCGACACGATCCGCCATCTCGGAGCCCTTCAGATTGACTCGATTAGCGTCGTCGCCCGCAGTCACCACATTGTGATGTGGAGCCGGTTGGGTAATCACCCGCCTGAGTGGCTCGACGAGCTGCACGCGACGGACCGGGCGCTGTTCGAATATTGGGCGCATGCGGCGGCATTCGTGCCGATTGAGCACTACCCCTTCTTCCGGCGGATGATGCTGGAACATCAGAACGGAACCGGAAACAGTTGGACCAAGCGGTCGCGCGAGTGGATTCTGGAACACCAGGATCTGATCGACAGCGTAGTCGCTCATATCCGCGAGCACGGACCGGTCACGTCATCCAGCTTCGACCCTCCCGAGGGCGCGGAGCGGGCTGCCGCCTGGTCGTGGTACGGCAACAAGCCGACCAATATCGTGCTGGACATCCTCTGGACAAACGGGACGCTGATGATCGACGGGCGCAAGAAGTTTCAGCGCCAGTACAACCTGACCGAACGTGTTCACCCATCCTGGGACGACCGGATGATCCCGTCAATCGACGAGGAGCGCAACACGCTGGCCGCCGCGGCTCTGACCGCGATGGGAGTGACGACCGCGCGCTGGTTGCCCGACTACTTCCGCAAGAACTGGGGCGTCGGGCCAGTGCCTGGCAGATTGTCACGCAGCATTCTCGAACACCTCGTCGAAACCGGCTTCGCGACACCGGTCCGGGTCGAGGGGATCGACGAAGGTGCCTTCGTCCAGTCGGCGCTGCTTGAACGGCGCATCCCGCTCAGCCGGACGACGTTGCTGTCACCCTTCGACAGCCTCGTCTGGCACCGGCCGCGGACGGCGGGACTGTTTGACTTCGAACTGATGCTGGAGGCGTACACGCCCGCGCCGAAGCGCCGCTACGGCTATTTCAGCCTGCCGATCCTCTATCGGGACCGGCTTGTCGGACGCCTCGACCCGAAGGCCGAACGCAAGACTGGCCAGTTCACCGTCAAGGCGCTGCATCTTGAACCGTGGTTCGTTGGCAAGGACGACGAGCGCTTCTACGCCGCTTTGGCAGGGACGCTGAGCGACTTCGCGAGCTTCAACGATTGCCCGGAGATCGCCGTCGATCGCGCGGACCCCGAGCGCGCGGCGACGTTTCTGCGCGACGTGCTGGCAGGCAACGGCGGCGATGTCATAGCGGCGGGTCATTGACCCACCGCTATCATGCCTGGCATTCGGTGAATCGGCAGCTATT
>JBBECJ010000415.1:0-1736 GCA_040881885.1 Thermomicrobiales bacterium
CCCCGGCAGCTACACCGACGCCAACCGCCACGCCGACGCCTACAACCGCGCCGCCGACGCCGCCCGTCACACCGTGTGGGACGGCGGCGCCGACGACTGCCGCGCCGACCCCGACACCGACCCAAGCCGCCGCGCCGACGAACGCGCCGGCCTCATCGCCATCCCCGACGGCGATCTCCGCCGTCTCCCCGCCCGTCCAGACCGTCGCCGGCCAGCAGGGGCAACCGACTTCCGCAGCGACACCAACGGCCACGCGCACACCGACGCCAACACCGACGGCAAAGGCCTCCTTGACGCGCTCACCGAGCCCTTCACCGACGGCTCTCGGAGAGGCTGAGGAGCCCACCGGCGAAGAGCCCACGGACGACCCATCCGTGATCGACGAGCCGCGGGGCGGCGAATCGCGCCCCGACATGTTCCGGTCGACACCGGCGATCGGCGACCTTTCGTGGGACTTCGATGTCCTGGCGACGAACGTCGTGCTGGCAGGGATCTCGATGATGTTGCTGGCTGTCACCGCAGAGCTCTTTAACAAGACAGTCGAGGAGAACGACAAGACGTTCAGGCGCTGGTTCGGGTTCATCATCGGTCCGATGGAGGCCATCGGGAGCGCACTACACGGCCTCATAGGCTCATCCGCCGCGCGTTCGGCGCTGACGGGGGTTCTGGTGCCGCTCGGAGTGCTGCTGGCGGGCGGATTGATCTTCGCTGTGGCGGAGCCCGGCGCCGGCCTGAACAAGCAGACGCTGGTCGTCATGGTAGGCCTGGTCGTCACGCTCGGAGTGCTGACCTACTACTACAACGGCGCGCAGGTGTTCATGTCGAAGCGATTCGGCGTTGGCGCCGTGATCCAGCTGTTCCCGGTGGGCGTCTTGTTCGCGGTGCTGTCCGTCGCGCTGACCAGGCTCGACGATATCGAGCCGCTTGTCGTATACGGGTTCGTCGCCGCGACTGTGACTGTCGGGGGCATGGAGAGGACGCGCTCGCAGGAAGGACACGTGATCTTCTTCCCCGCGCTGGCGTTGCTGGGACTGTGCGTCGTCTCGTGGTTGCTGCTGAGCCCGTTCCGCGACCTGGCTGAAGACAACACCAGCATGCTGGCGGCTCTGCCTGAGGCGATCGCCGTCGGGGTCCTCGTGGGTGGGCTGGAGGCGACGTTCATTCAGATGGTCCCGCTGAAGTACCTGGACGGGCACAAGGTCTGGATCTGGAACAAGGTGGCATGGGTGCTCATCGCCGGGGTCACGGCGTTCCTGCTCTGGGAGATACTGCTAAACCAGGAGCGGGACTCCATGAGCGCGGTGTCGGAAGGCAGCGCAGAGGTCGCCATCATTGTCATGGGCGTCTGCGCCGTGCTTTCGCTGAGCCTGTACCTCTTCTTCCGCGTCCGCAACGCCATGCTCGGCGCGCCCGCCTAAGGCGCATGCAGACCGGCGTCAGCTACTTCTCCTCCCGCGTGATGGCGCACGTCCGCTCTGACCTGCAGGCGATGGCCGACGCCGGCTGCACGTACGTCGTCCACTGCTACACCGAGACCGACCTCGCCTTCTACCGCGAGACGATGGGCGAGATCGCGAAGGCGACGAAAGACGCCGGCCTCGAGGCCTGGTTCGACCCGTGGGGGCTCGCCGGCATCTACTCCGGCGAGACGTTCACGCGCTTCCCGCTGCAGCATCCCGAGACGTGGCAGGTGCTCTCGGACGGCGCGCGGATTGGGGCCGCCTGCCCGAACCACC